>NZ_JFJW01000043.1:0-12946 GCF_000611125.1 Cupriavidus sp. SK-4 | reverse complement strand
TTCCAGCGTGCGGCGGCCGGCTGCCGTCAGCACCAGGCTGTAGGCGCGGCGATCCCCGGCTGCCGGGCGGCGCGCCACCAGGTTCATCTCTTCCAGCGCGTCGACCAGCAGCACCGCCCCCGAGCGCGCGATGCCGAGGATCTGCGCCAGCTCAGTCAGCTTCAGGTGCGGGTTGCGCGAGATGATGATCAGCGCCGAAAAGCGCGGCGGCGTGATCTGCCATTGCGCCAGCGACAGCACGAAGTCTTCATAGATGCGGATCTGCGCGCGGCGGATGGCGTAGCCGATCAGGTTGTCGAGCACGCCATAGTCGATATTCGGCACATGCGGGTCGAAACCGGCATCGGCACCGGCGCTTGCGGCCGGATCCGGCGCGAGCGGGTCCCGCGCCTTGCGCCGCGCGGATGCGGCGGTGGTGCTGCGCGGGCGCGGGGGTGCGGCGGGCGGTGTGCCGGATGCGTCGGGATTCATCAGACTTGCTCCGAGAAACCCCGGCTTTCAGTGCGGGGAGTGAAAGGAGTGCTGCCGGCAGCAAGCAATCCCAATTTAGAATGACCGGCATGCTTCTCGTCTACGCGTACAAGGCGATTGCGCATGGCGCGTGGTACGAGGAAGTCGACGAACGTTTCACCACCCAGGTCTGCTCTTCGTGCGACGCGATGTCGCCGGAGAGGCCGAAAGGTATGGCAGACCTTGGAATAAGGCAATGGGTATGCAGTGAATGCGGTGCTGTACATGATCGCGATGTGAACGCTGCGCTAAATATCCTTGCCCGATCGGGACATCGATCGCCTGCAGAGGGAATCCCCTCTCTTTAGAGAGGGGAGGGGGGGATGTCAATTGAGCAGTTTCCAGTTGCCGTTATCGATGGTCAGCATAACCCGCCCGCGCTGGTCGAAGCCATAGTGGTCTTGCCCACTGTAATTCAGCACGCCGTGCGAGACCACGATGTCGCGCTCGGTCTCCAGTGCCTGCCGCAGCGCCTGGCGGAACGCCGGCGTCCCCGGCTTGGCATGCTTGAGCGCCACCGGCACGATGCGCTCCAGCACCAGCCCGGCGTCGTAGGCATGGGCGCCGAACTGGGTGCGGCTGTCGGCGCCGTATTGCTTTTCATACCGGGTGACATAGTCCAGCCCCGGCTTGCGCACCGGGTCGCCCGCGGGCAGCTGCTCCGGCACGATCACCGGTCCGGCCGGCAGGATTGCGCCATTGACCATGCGCCCGCCGATGCGGATCAGGTCCTTGGTGGCCGCGCCGTGGGTGTGGTAGATGGTGCCGCCGTAGCCGCGCTCGCGCAGCGTGGTGTGCGGCAGCGCGGCGCCGGTGCCGGCGCCGGCGATCAGGATGGCATCGGGTTTGGCGGCAATCAGCTTGATGGCCTGCGCGGTCACGCTGGTATCGGCGCGGCCGTAGCGCTCGGTGGCGATCAGGCTGATGCCGTTGGCACTGGCGGCGGCGGTGAAGTCCTTCAGCCAGGTCTCGCCGTAGGCGTCGGCAAAGCCGATAAAGCCGATGGTCTTGACGCCGTTGGTCTTGGCGGTGGCGGCCACGGCATTGGCCATCAGCCGCACCGGCTGCGCCAGCCGGAAGGTCCAGGCGCCGCGCCCGGGCTTGAGTTCGATCGGCGAGAACGCCAGCTGCACGGTCTGGGCTTCATCGGCCACCTCGGCAATGGCGATCGACGGCGCCACCGCGGACGAGCCCAGGATGATGTCGACCTTTTCCTCGGAGACAAAGCGGCGCGCCACCTTGGCACCCTGCGTGGGGTCCGAGGCATCGTCCAGCACGATGTAGCGTACCGCCTCGCCGCCGATCTTTTGCGGCAGGTAGGCCAGCGAGTTCTTCTGCGGGATGCCCAGCGACGCCGACGGGCCGGTGGTGGACAGGCTGACGCCGACGGTGATGTCGGCCAGCGCACTGCCGGCGCTGAAGGCGAGGGCCGCGGCCAGTGCGAGGCGGGCCAGCTTGGTGGTAGTCAGGGGCGCCATGGTGTCTCCTCTCTCGATGGTCTTGTTCTGCATTGTCGAACCTGCCGGATGCTATCGGTTGCCTTGCATCGACTGCCGGTCGAATCCCGCCAGCTGCTTGTACCGCAGCGAAATCGCCTCCAGTTCCGCGCGCGGGATCACCTGGTCGATGTCGGCAAAGCCCTGCGGCGCGCGTTCCTCGGCCAGCTGCATCACCTGCTCGGGACCGTTCATGCGGTTGCGCAGCACGATGCCGGCGGTGCGCGGCAGGCGCTCGGCCTCGTATTCGCGCAGCGCGTAGCCGGTGTCGGGCGTGCCGAGCAGGCTGTCGACCAGGTGGCGCGCGTCCAGGATGGCCTGCGCGCTGCCGTTCGAGCCGATCGGGTACATCGGGTGCGCGGCGTCGCCCAGCAGCGTGACGCGGTCGAAGGTCCAGCGCGGCAGCGGGTCCTTGTCGACCATCGGGAATTCGTAGATCGCCCCGGCGCCGTCGATCAGCGCGGGGATGTCGATCCAGTCCCACCGCCAGTCGGCAAACGCGGCGCAGAACACGGATTTGTCGACCTGCTTGTTCCAGTCGCTGCGCGGCGGGGTGTCGGGCACGCTGTCGGGCACGCGCAGCTCGGCGATCCAGTTGACCAGCGAGCGGCCCTGGCGGCGCAGCGGCTCCGAGATCGGATAGGCCACGAACTTCTGGTCCTGGTGTCCCGCCATGAACATCGAGCGGCCGTCCAGGTAGGGCGGCGCCTCGGTGACCGCGCGCCACAGCAGGCGGCGCGAGAAGCGCGGCAGGTCGCCGGTGAGGTAGAAGTGGCGGCGCACCGCCGAGTGGATGCCGTCGGCGCCGACCAGCACATCGGCGCTGGCCTCGACCTCGGCATTGTCGCTGCGGCGGCGCAGGCCAAAGCGCACCTGTCCGCCCGCGCCGGTGTCCAGCACGGTCTCGAAGCCATGGCCGGTATGCACGGCGCCGGCGCCCAGGCGCTCCACCACGGTACGGTGCAGCAGCATCTGGAATTCGCCGCGATGGATCGAGAACTGCGGCCAGTCATAGCCGGCCGCCAGCCCGCGCGGCTCATGCCAGATGCGCTGGCCGCGCTTGTTGTAGTAGGAGAGCGATGAGGTCTCGATGGCGATATCCGCCAGCGCGTCGCGCAGTCCCAGCTCGGACAGGATGCGCACGGCGTGCGGCAGCAGGTTGATGCCCACGCCCAGCGGGCGCAGCGTTTCGCTGGCCTCCCAGACCTCGGCCTCGATGCCGTGGCGGTGGCACAGCAGCGCCAGCGTCAGTCCGCCGATGCCGCCACCGGCGATTGCGATCTTCATGGTGTCTCCCCCGCGTGCAGGATGCGCCGGTACGCAAGCGCGGGCGCGTTGCCTCCGGTCGAATTGGATTTGTTATGGAGTATAACAATTCGACCGGATGCGGCAAGACGGGGAAGACCCCGGAGTGACGCCTCCGGGGTCAGGAAAAACCCGCGCTTAGCTAAGTGCGGCGCCTTCCGGCTTGGGCTGTGCTTTCAGCGACGGCACCGGGAAGACAGTGTCGTAGAGCCAGTTGTACACCAGCGCGTAGACCATGTAAAAGACGGCCACGGCGATGTCCATGATGAGCGCGTCGACCAGGCTGATGTCCAGGTACCAGGCCACCAACGGCAGGAACACCACCAGCAGGCCCAGTTCGAACAGCACGGCGTGCAGCACGCGCACCGGCACCGACTTGCGCAGCTGGCCGGTGAAACGCAGCATGCCCTTGTCGAAGAGTACGTTGTACAGGTAGTTCCAGCCGGTGGCGATCAGCGAGGCGACGATGCCGATTAGGCCCATCTCGTGCAGTTCATAGCCGAAGGCCCAGCTGGCCAGCGGCGCGAAAATCAGCAGGCCGACCACCTCGAAGCCGATGGCGTGGCGAATCCGGTCCCAGGTCTTGCGCATCGTTGTTCTCCTTGCGTGTCAAACGCGATGGGAGCTAGTCTATCTGCTGGGTAGGGATTGCCAAGTTGGATCCTATCTGCAAAACAGATAGACAAACGTTGAAAGTAATTTATGGGCCTCTCCATCGAGCAATTGCAGGCATTCGTCGCGGCGGCTGACACCGGTTCGTTCTCGGCCGCCGCGCGCCGGCTGGGCAAGGCGCAGTCGGTGGTCAGCGCGGCGGTGTCCAACCTGGAAATCGACGCCGGCAACGCGCTGTTCGACCGTTCCGGCCGTTACCCGGTGCTGACGCCCGCGGGCGAGCGGCTGCTGGCCGAGGCGCGCGTGATCCTGGAGCGCTGTGAGCACTTCCGCGGCGTGGCCAAGAGCCTGGGCGAGGGCGTGGAGACGCGGCTGGTGCTGGCGGTGGACGAGCTTTATCCGGAAGAGACGCTGGGCATGCTTCTGGAAGAGTTCTCAAGCCGCTTCCCGGCGGTGGAGCTTGAGTTGCTGTTTCCGTTGATGGAGGACGTCAGCCGGCTGGTGCTGGAGGGCGGCGCCGACCTGGGCATCATGTGGCGGCAGGAGGTGCTGCCGCCGGCGCTGGGCTTCCATGCGCTGGGCTGGGTGCCGATGCAGATTCTGTGCGCACCCGAGCATCCGCTGGCCGGCCAGCGCGTGGACTGGGAGGAGCTCAAGCGCTACCGCCAGCTGATGGTCGCCACCCGCTCAGACAGCGAAGAGAAGATGCGCCTGCGCGTGGCCGCCGACGTATGGTGGGTGGAAAGCCAGTGGGTGATCGTGGAACTGGTCAAGCGCGGGCTGGGCTGGGCCTTCGTGCCGTGGCACGTGGTGGCCAATTCGCCGGCCGCGGCGCGGCTGGTGACGCCGCCGCTGGCGTTCCAGCAGCAGGACTGGCCGGTGGCGATGGAACTGGTCTGGCACAAGCAGCGGCCGCTGGGCAAGGCCGCCACCTGGCTGCGCGAGCGCATCTGCCAACAGCCGCTGCCGCGCGCGCCTGCGGCTAGCGCTGGCTGACGGCCTGGTTCGTACCGGCCTGTGCCGGCGCAGCCTCTGCGCCGGGCGCATGCCAGCCGCCGCCCAGGGCCTTGATCAGCACCACCGCCGCCGTGTACTGGCGGCCGGCGATCGACAGTGCGGTGCGCTCGGCGGTGTAGGCGCTGGTCTGCGCCGTCAGCACGTCGAGCAGGCCAGCGGTGCCGGCGCGGTAGCGGTTGTTCACCAGCGCCAGCGCCTCGCGCGCCGAGCGCAGCGCGTCGTTCTGCACCACCGCTTCCTGTTCCAGCAGCCGCTGCGCGGCGAGGTTGTCCTCGACTTCCTGGAACGCGCCCAGCACGGTCTGGCGGTAGTTGGCCACGGTCTGGTCGTAGGCCGCCACCGCCTGCGCCTTGGCCGCGCTGCGCAGGCCGCCGTCGAACAGCGTGCCGGCCAGCCCGCCGCCGATCGACCAGATCCGGTCCGGCAGCGACATCCAGCGCGCCAGCGTGCTGGCGGTCAGGCCGCCGCTGGCCGACAGCGACAGGGTCGGGTAGTAGGCCGCCTGCGCCACGCCGATCTGCGCATTGGCCGAGGCCATGCGGCGCTCGGCCGCGCCGATGTCGGGGCGGCGCTCCAGCAACTGCGACGGCACCGCGGCCGGCACGCGCGGCGGCGCGGTGCGGAAGTCGTCGGCGGCCAGCGCCAGCGCCGCGGGCGGCTTGCCCACCAGCACCGCGATGGCGTGCTCCAGCTGCGCGCGCGTGATCTGGATGTCGATCTGCTGCGCCTGCGCGCTCTTGAGCTGGGTCTCGGACTGCAGCACGTCCGAGCGCTGCGCGGTGCCCGCCGCATACTGGTTCTGCACCAGCTGCAGCGACTTCTGGTAGTCGGCCACGGTGCGGTCCAGCAGGGCCTTCTGCGCATCGGCCACGCGCAGCAGGAAGTAGCTCTGCGCCAGCGTCGCCTGCGTCGACAGCAGCGTCGAGGCCAGGTCGGCCTGGCTGGCCTGCGCGCTGGCCTCGCTGCTTTCCACCTGGCGCCGCACGCGGCCCCAGACGTCGATTTCCCAGGTTGCGCCCAGGGTCGCGCTCTGTCCGTTGAGCGTGCTGCCGCTGGCGCCGCGCGCGCGCGAGGCGCCGGCCTGTGCGTCCACGGTCGGGAAGAAGCCGGCGCGCGCGGCCTGCAGCGCCGCCACCGCCTGGCGGTACTGCGCCTCGGCGGCCTTGATGTTCTGGTTCGAGATCTGCACCTCGGACATCAGCGCGTCGAGCTGCGCATCGCCGAACACGGTCCACCAGTCGGCGCGTGCCAGCGCATCCTGCGGCTCGGCGGGCTTCCAGTCGCCGCTCCAGGCGGGGGTGGCGGCATCGGCCTCCTTGAAGGATGCGGAGACCGGCGCGTCGGGGCGCTGGTAGTCGGGGCCGACGGCGCAGCCGGCCAGCAGCAGCGCGCAGGCCAGCGGCACCGGCAGGGCATGGGTCAGGAGGCGGGAAAGAACTGTCATATCGAGTCTTCGCAAATCTAGACGGCGGCCGGCTGGTCCGGCGTGCCGGTGCCACGGCGGCGCTGGCGCCAGGCCTTGGCCTTCAGGCGCCAGCGGTCCAGCGTCAGGTAGACCACGGGCGTGGTGTACAGCGTCAGCAGCTGGCTTACCACCAGCCCGCCGACAATGGAAATGCCCAGCGGCGCGCGCAGCTCGGCGCCGTCGCCGCGGCCGATCGCCAGCGGCACCGCGCCCAGCAGCGCGGCCATGGTGGTCATCAGGATCGGGCGGAAGCGCAGCAGGCAGGCGCGGTAGATCGCGTCCCGCGGCGACAGTCCCTCGCGCCGCTCGGCATCGATGGCGAAGTCGATCATCATGATCGCGTTCTTCTTGACGATGCCGATCAGCAGGATCACGCCGATCAGCGCGATGATGCTGAAGTCGGTCTTCGATGCCAGCAGCGCCAGCAGCGCACCCACGCCGGCGGAGGGCAGCGTCGACAGGATCGTCAGCGGATGCACATAGCTTTCATACAGCACGCCCAGCACGATATAGATCGTGATCAGCGCCGCCAGGATCAGGATCGGCTGGCTCTTGAGCGAATCCTGGAACGCCTTGGCGCCGCCCTGGAAGTTGGCGCGCAGCGTCTCCGGCACGCCGATGCGCGCCATCTCGCGCGTGATCGCGTCGGTCGCCTGCGAGAGCGAGGTGCCCTCGGCCAGGTTGAACGAGATCGTCGAGGCCGCGAACTGGCCCTGGTGGTTCACGCCCAGCGGCGTGCTGGTCGGCGTTACGCGCGCGAATGCCGCCAGCGGCACGCGGTTGCCGTTGCCGGTGACCACGTAGATGTCCTTGAGCGCATCGGGCCCTTGCAGGTATTCCTGGCTCAGCTCCATCACCACGCGGTACTGGTTCAGCGGATGGTAGATGGTGGACACCAGCCGCTGGCCGAAGGCATCGTTGAGCACCGCATCCACCTGCTGCGCGGTCACACCCAGGCGCGAGGCCGCGTCGCGGTCGATGATCACCGAGGTCTGCAGGCCCTTGTCGTTGGTATCGGTGTCGATGTCCTCCAGCCCCTTAAGGTTCGACAACGCGGCGCGCACCTTGGGTTCCCACGCGCGCAGCACTTCCAGGTCGTCGGACTGCAGCGTGAACTGGTACTGCGAACTGCTCTGCCGCCCGCCGATGCGGATATCCTGCACCGACTGCAGGAACAGGCTCGCGCCCGGCTCCTTGGACAGCTTGCCGCGCAGCCGCGCGATGATGGCGTCGGCCGATTCCTTGCGCTCCGACAGCGGCTTGAGCGTGACGAACATCTGCCCGGTATTGCGCTGGGAACCGCCGGTAAAACCGGTCACATTGACCACGGCGGGGTCGGACTGGACGATCTTGATGAAATTGTCGAGCTTGCCGCGCATGGCCTGGAACGAGGTGGCCTGGTCGGCGCGGATAAAGCCGATCAGCCGGCCGGTGTCCTGCTGCGGGAAGAAGCCCTTGGGCACGATCACGTACAGGTACACGTTCAGTGCGATGGTGGCGATCAGCACCAGCCACACCAGCGGGCTCAGGCGCAGCGCCGTGGACAGCGAGCGCGCATAGCCATCGTGCAGCCACTGGAACATGCGCTCGGTGGCGCGGAAGAAGCGGCCCTGCTTCTCCGGCTCGGGCGGGCGCAGCATCCGTGCGCACATCATCGGCGTGGTGGTCAGCGACACCACCAGCGACACCAGGATCGCCACCGACAGCGTGATCGCGAATTCCTGGAACAGCCGGCCGACGATGCCGCCCATCATCAGCAGCGGGATGAATACCGCGATCAGCGACAGGCTCATCGACAGCACCGTGAAGCCCACCTCGCGCGCACCGCGCAGCGCAGCGGCGAGCGGCTTCATGCCGTCCTCGATATGGCGCGAGATGTTCTCCAGCACCACGATGGCATCGTCGACCACGAAGCCGGTGGCGATGGTCAGCGCCATCAGCGACAGGTTGTTCAGCGAGAACCCGGCCAGGTACATCACCGAGAACGTGCCGATCAGCGACACCGGCACCGCCACGCTGGGGATAAGGGTGGCGCGCACATTGCGCAGGAACACGAACACCACCATGATCACCAGCGCCACCGAGATCATCAGCGTGTTCTCGACCTCGCGCAGCGAGGCGCGGATGGTGGGCGTGCGGTCCATCATCACGTCCATCGAGATTGCCGCGGGGATCATCTTCTGCAGCTGCGGCAGCATCTCGTTGACGCGGTCCACGGTCTCGATGATGTTGGCGCCGGGCGAGCGGTTCAGCACCAGCAGCACCGACGGCTTGCCGTTGGCCGAGCCCGCGTTGCGGATGTCCTGCACCGAGTCGACCACATTGGCCACGTCGCGCAGCCGCACCGGCACCGCGAACGAGTTGGGCCCGCTGGTGGCGCTGGTGCCTCCGGTGGCGCCGCTGGTGATGGTGGTGGTGCCGCTGCTGGTGGTCAGCGTGGTCACGGTCACGCCGTTGACCACCTTGGTGCTGACGCCGCCGCTTGCGGCGGCGNGTGCTGCCGCCGCCGCTTGCGGCGGCGTTGGCGGTGCTGGCAATCAGCGCGCCCGCCGACGTCGACGAGAAGGTTCCCGGCGTGGCATAGCGGATGATCAGCGGCATGTAGTCTTCCGCCTTCATCGCCTGGTCGTTGGCGTAGACCTGCCAGTTGCTGGCGGCGTTCTCCAGCGTGCCCAGCGGCCGGTTGGCGTTGGTCGCGCTGATGGTGTTGCGCACATCCTCCAGCGAGATGCCGTAGTTGTTCAGCGCGGTCGGGTTCAGCTCTACCCGCACTGCCGGCAGCGAGGCCCCGCCGATGGTGACCTGGCCCACGCCATCGACCTGCGACAGCTTCTGCGCCAGGATGGTCGAGGCCGCGTCGTACAGCTGCCCGCGCGTCATGGTCGGCGAGGTCAGCGCGATGATCATGATCGGCGCGTCGGCCGGGTTGACCTTGCGATAGGTCGGGTTGTTGGGCAGGCTGGTCGGCAGCGTCGCGCGTGAGGCGTTGATTGCCGCCTGCACGTCGCGCGCGGCGCCGTCGATATTGCGCGACAGGTCGAACTGCAGCGTCACGCGGGTGGAGCCGAGCGAGCTGCTCGAAGTGATCTCGGTCACGCCGGCGATGGTGCCGAGCGCGCGCTCGAGCGGCGTCGCCACGGTGGCGGCCATCGTTTCAGGACTCGCACCCGGCAGCGACGCCGACACCGAGATGGTGGGGAAGTCCACCTGCGGCAGCGGCGACACCGGCAGCAGCCGCAGCGCGGCCAGCCCCGCCAGCAGGATGCCGAGCGTCAGCAGCGCGGTCGCGACGGGGCGGTGGATGAAGGCAGCCGAGAGATTCATCGTTACACCGGCTCCTCGCCCGTACCGCCTTCCTCCGGATCACCGAAGCGCCGCTTGCGCCAGCCCTTCACGCGCGTGGCTACGCGGTCGAAAGCCAGGTAGATCACCGGCGTGGTGAACAGCGTCAGCACCTGGCTCACCAGCAGGCCGCCCACCATGGTCACGCCCAGCGGCCGGCGCAGCTCGCTGCCGATGCCGGAACCCAGCATCAGCGGCAGTGCCGCCAGCAGTGCCGCCATGGTGGTCATCAGGATCGGGCGGAAGCGCAGCAGGCAGGCCTGGAAGATCGCATCGCGCGGATTCATGCCGCCTTCGCGCTCCGCCTCGAGCGCGAAGTCGATCATCATGATCGCGTTCTTCTTGACGATACCGATCAGCAGGATGATGCCGATGATCGCGATGATGCCCAGGTCCTGGCCCGCAACCAGCAGCGCCAGCAGCGCGCCGACGCCGGCCGACGGCAGCGTCGACAGGATGGTGACCGGGTGGATGGTGCTTTCATACAGCACGCCCAGCACGATATACATCGTCACCACCGCGGCCAGGATCAGCCACAGCGTGTTCGACAGCGACGCGCGGAAGGCCAGCGCGGCGCCCTGGAAGCTGGTCTGCATCGAGATCGGCAGGCCCAGCTCCTGCTCGACCTTGGTGATCTTGTCGACCGCGGCACCCAGCGATTCGCCGTGCGCCAGGTTGAACGAGATCGTCGCCGCCGGGAACTGGCCCTGGTGGTTGATCACCAGCGGGCCGGTGCGCTCCGTGATGCGCGCGAACGAGCCCAGCGGCACCTGCCCGCCGGACGAAGAGGGCAGGCGCAGGTCGGCCAGCGACTGCGGGCTCTTGCGGAACTCGGGCATGGTCTCCAGCACCACGCGGTACTGGCTCGACTGCGTGAAGATGGTCGACACCAGCCGCTGGCCGAAGGCGCTGTACAGCGCGCTGTCGATCACCGCGGTGGTGATGCCGAAGCGCGCCGCGGCGTCGCGATCGATATCGACATAGGCGCGCAGGCCGTTGTTCTGCTGGTCGCTGGTGACGTCGCGCAGCTCCGGTTCCTGGCGCAGGCGTTCCACCAGCTTGGGCACCCACGCGGCCAGCGTGGCGGGATCGGGATCCTCGACGGTGAACTGGTACTGCGTGCGCGAGACCTTGTCCTCGATGGTCAGGTCCTGCACCGGCTGCGTGTACAGCGACACCCCGCCCAGTTCGTGCACGGCCTGCTGCAGCCGCTGCGTGACCACTTCGATGGGATCGCGCTCGCCCTTGGGCTTGAGGTTGATCAGCATGCGCCCCGCGTTGAGCGTGGTGTTGGTGCCGTCCACGCCGATGAACGAGGACAGGCTCGCCACTGCCGGGTCCTGCATCACCACCTTGGCCACAGCCTGCTGCCGGCGCGCCATGGCGTCGAACGAGGTGGTCTGTGCGGCTTCCGTAATGCCCTGGATCACGCCGGTGTCCTGTACCGGGAAGAAGCCCTTGGGCACCAGCAGATAGAGCAGCCCGGTCAGCACCAGCGTGGCCACGGCCACCACCAGCGTCGCTTTCTGGCGATCGAGCACCCACTCCAGCGCGCGGCCGTAGCGCTCGATCACGTTGTCGAAGAAGCGGCCGCTGGCGCGGTGAAAGCGCGACAGCTTCTCTTCCGGCACATGGTGCAGCAGGCGCGCGCACATCATCGGCGTGAGCGTCAGCGATACCACCGCCGAAATCAGGATCGACACCGCCAGCGTGATCGCGAACTCGCGGAACAGGCGCCCGACCACGTCGCCCATGAACAGCAGCGGGATCAGCACCGCCACCAGCGAGAAGGTCAGCGAGATGATGGTGAAGCCGATCTGTTTCGAGCCCTTCAGCGCCGCCGCCATCGGCGAATCGCCTTTCTCGATGTAGCGCATGATGTTCTCGATCATCACGATCGCATCATCGACCACGAAGCCGGTGGCAATCGTCAGCGCCATCAGCGTCAGGTTGTTGATCGAGAACCCGGCCAGGTACATCACGCCGAAGGTGCCCACCAGCGACAGCGGCACCGCCACGCCCGGGATGATGGTGGCCGGTATATTGCGCAGGAACAGGAAGATCACCAGCACCACCAGCGCGATCGCCAGCAGCAGCTCGAACTGCACGTCCTCGACCGAGGCGCGGATGGTGGTGGTGCGGTCGGTCAGCAGCTGCACGTGGACCGAGGCCGGCAGCGCATTCTGCAGCTGCGGCAGCAGCGCCTTGATGCGGTCCACCACTTCGATCACATTGGCACCGGGCTGGCGCTGGATGTTCAGCACGATCGCGGGCTTGTCGTTGGCCCAGGCGGCCAGGCGGCTGTTCTCGGGGCCGTCGACGATCTCGGCCACGTCGGTGATGCGGATCGGCGCGCCGTTCTTGTAGCCCAGGATGATCTGGCGGTATTCGTCGGCCGAGCGCAGCTGGTCGTTGGCGTCGATGGTGGAGGCGCGCGCGGGGCCGTCGAAGCTGCCCTTGGCGCCGTTGACGTTGGAGGCACCGATCGCGGTGCGCAAGTCGTCGATCGACATGCCCAGCGAAGCCAGCGCGGCCGGGTTGGCCTGGATCCGCACCGCGGGGCGCTGGCCGCCGCTGATCGTGACCAGGCCCACGCCCTGGATCTGCGAGATCTTCTGCGCCACGCGCGTATCGACCATGTCCTGCAGCTTGGGCAGCGGCATGGTGTCCGAGGTCATGGCGATGGTCATGATCGGCGCGTCGGCCGGGTTGACCTTGCTGTAGACCGGCGGCATCGGCAGGTCTGACGGCAGCAGGTTGCTGCCGGCGTTGATGGCGGCCTGCACCTCCTGCTCGGCCACGTCCAGCGGCAGAGTCAGCTCGAACTGCAGCGTGATCACCGAAGCGCCGCCCGACGAGGACGACGACATCTGCTTCAGTCCGGGCATCTGGCCGAACTGGCGCTCAAGCGGCGCGGTCACCGACGAGGTCATCACGTCGGGACTGGCGCCGGGGTAGAGCGTGGTGACCTGAATGGTCGGGTAGTCCACTTCGGGNGGGCGGCGCCGACAGCGGCAGCAGCCGGTACGCCACCAGCCCGGACAGCAGGATGGCCAGCATCAGCAGCGCCGTGGCGACCGGGCGCTCGATGAAGAGGCGTGAGGGGTTCATGCGGTGTCCTTACTGCTGCGCGCTGCTGGCGGGCGGAGCGCTGGCGCCGGCCTGGCGGTGGCGGCGATGTTCGCCGGCCGCGCCGGAG
>NZ_JFJW01000042.1:6596-6796 GCF_000611125.1 Cupriavidus sp. SK-4 | reverse complement strand
CCATCAGGTAGGTGCGCCGGCTGGTGGTGATCACCAGATTCGTCTTCAACCCGGAGCGAATGGGCTTCACCAGCACGTTGACGCGCAGCGCGTCGCCACTTCCGCTGGCCGTATTACCGACGATCCAGCGCACGGTATCGCCGGCGGCGACCGTGACCAGTTCCTCGCCCTCTTGCAGCGAAATCACGGTCACGCGACCA
>NZ_JFJW01000042.1:0-6475 GCF_000611125.1 Cupriavidus sp. SK-4 | reverse complement strand
CACCGTTTCGTCGACCGGCTCCGGCGCAGGCGTGGTCTCAGCCGCTTCCGGCAGCGGCTTCATCTGCCCCGGCATCGGCAGCACCTTCGGCACCTCCACCACCTCCACAGGCTTAAGTGGTTCAGGCAGCAGCTGCGCCTGCGCGGGCTCGTCGAGCGAGATCGCCGGCGGTGGTTTGCCCTGTGTGGCGCAGCCCGGCAGCGACGACATCGTCGCCGCGAGCATCAGCACGAAAGCGGAATGGCGGAAAGGCAGTCTCATGGATTGGCTCCTTCGGAAGCGTCCAGCTCGCGGCTCCACGACAGTCCGTTGACATAGATGCCCAACGGATTCTTGCGCAGGCGCTGCTCGCTACGCGGGGGTTGCAGGACCGTGGATATCACGGCGTTCCAGCGTTGGGTATCAGCCGGGGCACCATTGATGAAGCGCTGCTCCGTCCAGCGCACGTTGAATGACGTCTCACTGGCGCGCACGACGCTGGTGATCTGCACCGAGACCGACTCCTTGCCAACGCGAGCGAACGGATCGTTGGCACGGGCGTACTCGTTGAGCACGGCTGCGCCGCGGTCGGTGGTGTAGTCGTAGGCGTCGAGCCAGTTCTGCCGCACGACGACAGGGTCAATGGATAGGGACCGCACCAGCGTGACGAAGTGCGCCAGGTGGTAGGCGATCTGCGCATCCTTTGGCCGGTACGGTGTAGCCGCTTCGCCGACCGCACGCACCTGGCCCGCCTTGTCGACCTCCACCACGTACGGGGTGACGATAGATTTTGCCGAGCGCCAGACCAGGCCACCCGCCATCATCAAGGCGAGCAGCAGGCAGCCGAATGCCATCAGCCGCCAGTTCCTTGCCTGTACGCGGGCAGAACCGATGCGCTCGTCCCATACCTGCGCGGCCGCTTGATACGGAGTGGCAGGCTGCGGCGCGTCGGCATAGCGCACTTGTGCTCGTCTGAATCGCATGGCTCGTTCTCCTTAAGAATCGGAATCATCCAAGCTCGGCCCGCCGCCCGAACCGCCACCGTCGCCGGCGCGCAGCGTTTGCGCGGCGGTCGTGGCGGCGTAGGCGATCTGTTGGCGGCGATGCAGGCGCTTGGCCCAGGTGGGTTGCTGCTGGCTGGTCCCGGTGGCCGGAGCGTAGTCTTCCGGGGCCGAAACCTGTGTCGCAGTACCGTCCCCAGCGCTCTCACCGGGCGCCGGACCCGCTGACTCCGAACCCAACTCGGCTGCCGCACGCGGCTTGATCGCTTGGGCCCCAGCGACCGCCTTCTGGCCGACCGCCTGCGCACCGCTGCTCGCGACGCTGCCCAAGCCCGCGATCGCGCCGTTTGCACCACCGCCGGCGGCGGTAGAGCCGGCCCCAAACGCCGATCGCGCGCTCCTAGCCGTCGAGGTGACGGCTCGGGCCCCGGCCGTGGCCTGCTTCGCCGCGGCCGGGGTCATGCGAGCGCCTGCAGCAATGGCACCGCCGACCCCGGCCACAGCCGCGCCAGCCCCAACGGCGGCACCCGCAGCCCCCACTGTCGCGCCTGCCATGGCGCCCGCGCCCAACTGCGGCGCGCCGGACACGAGGCCGGTGGCAATGCCCGGCCCAAAGATCCCCAGCGCCAGCATGGCCAGCGAGGCCAGCATAATGACCAACGCGTTGTCGATGGAGGGCTCGCTCGGCGCAAACTGGAACTGCGCGAATAGGCCGGTGCCGATGCCCACGATAACAGCCAGCACCAGTACCTTGACGCCACAGGAGACCACGTTACCAAGCACCTTCTCGGCGAGGAACGCTGTCTTGTTCCAGAGCGCAAACGGCACGAGCACGAAGCCTGCAAGCGTGGTCAGCTTGAACTCGATCAGCGTGATGAACAGCTGGACCGCGAGCACAAAGAAGCAGACGATCACCACCAGCCAGGCTAGGAACATCACGACGATGGGCGTGATGTTCGCAAACACCTCCGGAAAGCCGGCCAGCTTGCTGATTTGCCCCAAAATAGGTGCCCCGGCGTCGATGCCAGCCTTGGCCAGGCGCCCTGGCTGCAGGAAGGTCTCCATACTGAGCAAGCCGGTCGCGGTCAAGCCCAATCCCGCGAACGAGCGGAAGACGATGCCTGCCAGCCAGTTGAAGTTGCCGATGACGTAGGCGAAGGCGCCGACGTAAAGCACCTTGCGGATGAGCTTCGTCATCACGTCCTCGCCCTGCCCCGTGGCGTGCGCCAGCGCCCAATAGAGCCCGGCCAGCGTCATGTCGATGGCCACCAGCGTGGCGCTCAGGAACGCGACCTCGCCTCGCAACAGGCCAAAGCCCGAGTCGATGTACGTGGAAAAGGTATCAAGGAAGCGGTCAATGATGGCGACGTCGTTCATGACCATCCTCTCCGTATATGCGGGCAAGCAGCACGGGCGCACGCTACATGCTCGTCCCTCTCAGCGGCTGTAGAAGCTCACCGGCCACGGCGTGTACCGCGTCCCGGTACCCAGAAAACGCCGCGTCACCTCGCGACCGCGTTCGGCAGCAGCAGCCTGCCGCGCCAGATCCAGCGAGACCGCGCGCTCCTGCGTCAGCTGCAGTTGCTGCGCCTGGATCGCCTGCTTGGCCTGCAAGGCCAGCAGTTGGTTTGTCGACTGCATCGCCTGCAGCGCACCGGTCGCGGATTGGCTCTGCCTGATCAAGTCGGCAATCGCACTTTCATCCTGAGCGAGATTGCGCGACGCCTGTGCCTGCATCCGCATCGCGGTGTGCAACCCATTGAGGGTGTTCTGCCAGCGTTCTTGCGCGTCGCGGTGCATCTGGTCGCCGCTGACGGTCGCCGCATATCGCTCCGGATACAGGCGTGCAAAGGTGGCGTCCATGTTCCGCATGTCATAGGCCAGTCCCTGGGCCTCGGCGATCAGCCGATCTGTGTTGGCCAATGTGGACCGCAGGCGGCTGACGATGTTGAAGTCCAGGCTCGCCAGATTGCGCGCCTGGTTCCTCAGCACCTGCTCCTCGTTCTGCAGCTGTTTGATCTGGTTATTGACCTGCTCCAGCGTGCGAACAGCGGTCAGCTTGTTCTGGACGAAGTTCGTCGGGTCGAACACAGTAATGGCCAACGCCGGCCGGGCGAACATGAGGGAGGCGGCTAGCTCGGCGGCAAGCGTCGCAAGAAGCACACGAGCTTTCATGGCAGATTCTCCTGTTGGCGGGAAGCGAGGAAGGACACAGCCGACGGCGCGGAGGGCAGCAAGTCGCCCGCCCAATCGAGGCCACGATGGCGCAGCCAAGCGCCGGCAAAGCCGAGCACCCCGGCGTCGCGCAGCAGACCGTCGATGGCACGCTGGTCCTGAGGCGTTCCGGCACCCGCGAACGCGAGCGCAACTGGCCCCAGGTCGAGGTCGAACAGCCGATTGCCGGCACGGGACTGGTAGTAGTAATCGCGCTTGGGCTGCGCGGTGGCCACGATCTCGATTTGCCGGCTGTTGAGGCCAAAACCCTCGTAAATCGTCCGAATCTGCGGCTCGGTCGCCTGTGGGTTGGGCAGGAAGATGCGGCTGGCGCAGCTCTCGATGATCGCGGGCGCGATGCTCGAATCCTTGATGTCGGCGAGCGACTGCGTCGCGAAGATGACGCTGACGTTCTTCTTGCGCAGTGTCTTGAGCCACTGGCGGATGCGTGCGGCGAACACCGGGTCGTCGAGGAACAGCCAAGATTCGTCAAGCATCAGCAGCGTCGGCACACCGTCGAAACGCTCCTCGAAGCGCGCAAACAGGTATCCCAGCACCGCGAGCACCGCGGCACGGCTGGGCATCAGTTCCTCCATCTCGAAGCACTGCACGTCCGCCGCGCCCAACCGGTCGTGATCGGCATCCAGCAACTTGCCGTGGGCACCGCCCAACACGTATGGTGCGAGTGCCTGGCGCAATGCGTTCGACTGCAGCAGCACCGACAGCCCGGTGAGCGTGCGCTGCTCAACCGGCGCGCCAGCGAGACTGACTAGCGCCGACCAGATGGCCGCCCTTTCTTCGGGGCCGACAGCGCCGCCTTCATGCCGCAGCCGACCCTCGATCCAGTCGGCGGCCCAGGTGCGATGCCCGTCGCCATCAATGCGCGCCAGCGGCTGGAACGCCATCGCGCCATCGCTACCGAGGTCATAGTGATGGCCACCCAAGCCCAGTACGGTGGCCCGCATGGATCGCCCCATATCGAACACGAAGATGCGCGAACCTGGATATCGGCGGAATTGCATCGCCAACGTGGCGAGCAGAACCGACTTGCCCATGCCGGTGGGCCCGACGACAAGCGTGTGGCCCACATCGCCGACATGCGTCACCAGCCGGAACGGGGTCGCGCCATCGGTGCGCGTGACGATCAGCGGCGGACCATCGAGGTGGGTGTTCTTCTCCGGTCCGGCCCATACTGCCGACACTGGCATCAGGTGAGCCAGGTTCAGCGTCGAGACGATCGGCTGGCGCACGTTGGCGTAGGCGTTTCCGGGTACCGAAGACAGCCACGCCTCCACAGCATTCAGCGTCTCCGGGATCGTTACGAAACCGCGGGCCTGGATGGCGCGCTCGACCATGCGCAGCCTCTCATCCGCCACGTCGGCGTCGGCATCGAGCACCGTCACGGTCGCGGTGACATAGCCGAAGGCGACCTGATCGCTGCCCAGCTCCTGTAAGGCGGCGTCCGCGTCTGCGGCCTTGTTGCTGGCGTCGGTATCGACCAGTGGGCTTTCCTGCTGGAAGATGGTTTCGCGAAGCAGCGCCAGGACATTCTTGCGCTTGACGAACCACTGTCGACGCAGGCGGCCCAATTCCTTCTCCGCCTCGGACTTGTCCAGGCACAGGAAACGCGTGCTCCAGCGGTAAGCGAAACCCAGGCGGTTGAGATCGTCCAGGATTCCCGGCCAGGTCGAAGTGGGAAACCCGCGCACCGTCACAACGCGCAGGTGCTGGTCGCCCAGCATGGGCGTCAGACCGCCGACCAACGGTGCATCAGCCAGCAGCGCGTCGAGGTGAAAAGGCACCTCCGGGACGCCAATCCGATAATGCCGTGTCGAGACGGTGGCGTGCAGGTAGGTCAGCGTTTCGCTGTCATCGAGCCAAGCGATTTCCGGCATCACCCCCTCGAGCAAGTCACAAATGCGGTCAGTTTCAGTGACAAAGGCGCGCAAGCGCTCGCGCCAGTCCACGCCGATGATCCGGCTGTTCTCGTAGAGCAGCTTGGCTGCCCTGGCTCGGGACTCCTCCGGTGGCAGATATTGCAGCGTGAGGTGATAACCGCTCTCGAAGTGACTGCCCGACTCCTCAAATGCGGCCCGCCGTTCCTCATCGACCAGCCACGAGAGGGATTCAGGGAAATCCGAGCGCGGATAGTCCGCCGCCGGCCGACGCGTGGCCTCGATGTACAACGCCCAGCCCGACCCCAGGCGGCGCAGTGCGTTGTTGAGCCGCGCTGTCGTCGCAATCAACTCGCCCTGCGTTGCACTGTCGAGGTCTGGCCCGCGAAAACGCGCCGTGCGCTGGAACGAGCCATCCTTGTTCAACACCACGCCGGGCTCAACCAGGCCGGCCCATGGCAGCCAGTCGGGGAGCAAAGCCGGGCGCTGGCGGTATTCAGTGAGGTTTAGCATCGGGGCGCCCTCCCCTTCAAACGTCCAGCAGCGGCTTGTGCTTGATATGCCGCGCGAATACCTGCATGAACTGCGCGTCTACTCGCGCACCCCATACCGCCAGGGCATGAGCGACGATCCAGAGCGCGAAGCCGGGGATCCACTGCTGCAGACCCAAGCCCACGGCGGCAGCCAACGTGCCATTGGCGATCGCAACGGCGCGGGGCGCGCCGCCCAGCAGGATTGGCTCGGTGAGAGACCGATGCAGCGGAATCTCGAAACCGGGCGCGAAGCCCGGCACGCCTTCGTTCGGGATGCTCATACGACCGCCCCGCCCGAGAAGCTGAAGAACGACAGGAAGAAGGAAGACGCGGCGAAGGCGATGGACAGGCCGAAAACGATCTGTAACAGCTTGCGGAAGCCGCCCGAGGTGTCACCAAAGGCGAGTGCCAGGCCGGTAGAAATGATGATGATGACCGCGATGATGCGCGCCACTGGCCCCTGAATCGAGTCGAGAATGGCTTGCAGCGGCCGTTCCCAGGGCATCGACGACCCGGCCGCCTTCGCCCTGCCGGCCGTCATCAGCATGACGGCCGCCAGCAGCAGGCCCTGATGAATCGGTCCGGTCAACCGCCGCAGGCGGGCGAGGCAGGAAACTGGAGGTACCGAAAAGCGGAAAGCGCGAGGGTACGTCATGACGGTTCTCCAGGAGTCTCGGCCGACGGCAGAGCAGCGGCGCGGGCAGACAGCGGTAGTTCCGGAGGTGGCGCCTCCAGCGCACCCACCAGGCGATAACCGGCAACGTCGAAACCAACGACACGGGCGATCTCCTCGATGCGGCGCCGGCGGCCCCGGCCGGCGACGTAGATCACGACATTGACCGCCTCGGCGATC
>NZ_JFJW01000041.1:125-10773 GCF_000611125.1 Cupriavidus sp. SK-4 | reverse complement strand
CAGCGGAACCCTGGCGGGCGGCGGCCAGCGCGGCGGCGGCGGGCGACATGGCCCCGTTGCCGGCGCCAGCGGCCGGGCGTGCCGGCGGAGCGTCAGGTGATGCAGGGACAGCGGCAGGCGCAGCGGGGTCGGCCGCGGGCTGGACCGCCTGTGCTGGCATAGGGGCAGGAACCGGTGCCGCCGCAGTACCGGCCTTGGCCTGCTCGGCGGCATTGGCCGCAGCCGTCGCAAAGCGGGTATCAACTGGTTGCGCGGCTTCAGGCGCGGCGGAACCGCGCTGGCGCGCAGGCGGGGCACCACTGCCCTGCCCTTGCGTCGTGGCCGGTTCAGACGACGGCCGGAACGCCAGCATGCGCAGCAGCGTCATGGTGAAGCCGGCGTACTCGTCCGGCGCGAGCGCCAGTTCGCTGCGGCCGAGGTTGGCGATCTGGTAGAACAGCTGCACTTCCTGCGCGTCGAACACGCCGGCCAGGCGCCGCACCTCGTCGGCTTCGGGCCATTCGTCCTGCACCGAGGCCGGCACGGCCTGCGCCAGCGCCACCTTGTGCAGCAGCGAGCCCAGGTCCTGCAGCGCGCCGGCGAACGACAGGCTGCGGTCGGCCATGGCATCGGCAATCGCCAGCATGGCGGCGCCGTCCTCGGCGGCCAGCGCATCGAGCAACTGCACCAGGTAGCCCTGGTCGATCGCGCCCAGCATTCCGCGCACCGCGTCTTCCGACACCTGGCCCGCGCTGTAGGCGATGGCCTGGTCGGTCAGCGACAGCGCGTCACGCATCGAGCCGTGCGCGGCCTGGGCCAGCAGCCGCAGCGCATTGCCATCGTGGGCAATGCCTTCCTGCGCCAGGATGTGGTCCAGGTGCGAGACGATATGCCCCGGCGGCATCTGCTTGAGGTTGAACTGCAGGCAGCGCGACAGCACCGTGACCGGGATCTTCTGCGGATCGGTGGTGGCGAGGATGAACTTGACGTGCCCGGGCGGCTCTTCCAGCGTCTTCAGCATGGCGTTGAAGGCGTGGTTGGTCAGCATGTGCACTTCGTCGATCATGTAGACCTTGAAGCGCCCGGAGGTCGGGGCGTAGACCGCCTTGTCCAGCAGCTGCGCCATCTCGTCGACGCCGCGGTTGGAGGCGGCGTCCATCTCGATGTAGTCGACGAAGCGGCCGCTGTCGATCTCCTGGCAGGCCTTGCACTGCCCGCACGGCTGGGCGGTGATGCCGCCGTTGCCGTCAGGGCCGATGCAGTTCAGGGCCTTGGCCAGGATCCGCGACAGCGTGGTCTTGCCGACCCCGCGCGTGCCGGTGAACAGGTAGGCATGGTGCAGCCGCTGCTGTTCCAGCGCGTGCGTGAGCGCGCGGACCACGTGCTCCTGGCCGACCAGCGTGGTGAAATCCCTGGGGCGCCATTTGCGCGCTAGAACTTGATAACTCATGGCGGCGATTGTAGCAAAAGGCGGCCCCCCTCCGGCCGCCGCCGCCCCGACCTCGCGGTCTTTATTCGCCACGCGCCGCGCGGGCCGGCTCCGGTGGCCGCAACCCGCCCGCGGCGGGGCTCAGCCGCACTCGCCCACGTAGCCGCAATTGGCGCATTTGGCGCAGCCGTCGACCTTGTGCAGGGCGTGCGCGCCACACTCCGGGCAGGGCTTGCCGGTGCCGACACCGGGGGTGCCGGGGGCTCGGACCTGGCTGGCGAGATCCGCCCCGGCATCCAGCGCCTGCCCCCCACCCTCGCGCTGGGCCAGCCTGGCGGCCAGCGCCGCTACCGGCACCTGGCCGCCCTCGGCATCCAGGAAGCCGCACTTGATCAGGATGCGCTGCAGCGCGTAGCTGAGCGCGGCCACTTCGGAGTCATGGAAGCGCGGCACCTCGGTGCCGTCCTGGCGCACCAGCGTGCCGTAGCGCACCGTGCCCTTGTCCCACACCACGTTGCGCATGTCCGCCAGCGCCTTGGCCACCGATCCGCCCGAGCGCGCCACCATCGACAACAGCCGCATGGTGGAGGTGATCCACTGCTGGCCCTCGCTGCGCTGTCCCGCCGGCATGAAGAACTCCACCGGGCGCTCGATCTCCACCGGCTTGCCGTCGGCCACGCCGGCGACGCGCATGAAGTTGACGGTCAGGTAGACGGTCTTGTGGCCTTCGTAGGTCAGGTACTCGACCTTGGACGTCACCCCCTCCAGGTCCCCCACCGGCCGGCTGCCGAAGGGGCGCACCAGCGGATTGTCGTCGGCCACGGCAGCGGGCGCCGCCGCCGGCGCCTCTACGGACAGCACGGCCCCCAGCACCGAGTTGGGGCGATAGGTCGCCAGCCCCTTCAGGCCGGCCTTCCAGGCCTCCAGGTACAGGTTGCGGAAGGCTTCGTACGGATAATCCTCCGGCACGTTGACGGTCTTGCTGATGCTGGTGTCGATATACGGCTGCACCGCTTCCAGCATCCGCATATGGTCCAGCGCCGACATCTGCAGCGCGGTGACGAAGGCATCCGGCAACTGGGCCATGTCGGCCCCCATGTGACGGTAAAGCCGCCAGGCATGGTCCGCCACCTCGAAGCTGCGGTAGCTGTTGTCCGGCATCCGCTTCTTGCGGTTGTAGGTCCACGAGAAGGCCGGCTCGATGCCGTTGGAGGCATTGTCGGCAAAGGCCAGCGTGATGGTGCCGGTGGGTGCGATCGACAGCAGGTGCGAATTGCGCAGCCCATGGCGCGCAATGGCATCGCGCAAGCGTTCGGGGAGCCGGCCGGCAAACCCGCTCTGCAGGTAGGCGTTGGCATCGAACAGGGGGAAGGCGCCCTTCTCCACCGCCAGTTCGGCCGACGCCAGGTAGGCATCGTCGCGCATGCGTTCCGAGATCCGCGCCGCCAGCTGCCGCGCAGGCTCGGTGTCATAGCGCAGGCCCAGCATCACCAGCGCGCTGCCCAGCCCCAGGAAGCCCAGCCCGACGCGGCGCTTGGCGTGGGCCTCGGCCTGTTGTTCGGGCAACGGCCAGAAGGTCACGTCGAGCACGTTGTCGAGCATGCGCGTGGCCACGCGCACCACTTCGGCGAAGGCATCGAAATCGAATTCGGCCTGCGGCGAGAACGGCTGGCGCACGAAGCGCGTCAGGTTGATCGAGCCCAGGCAGCAGCAGCCATAGGACGGCAGCGGCTGCTCGGCGCACGGGTTGGTAGCCTCGATGCGCTCGCAGTAATAGAGGTTGTTGTCGGCGTTGATCTGCGACAGGAACAGGATGCCCGGCTCGGCATGGTCGTAGGTGGCCTGCATGACCTGGTCCCACAGGTTGCGCGCCGGCACGCGCCGGTACACCCACTGGCCGTCGTCGCGGCGATAGGCGCCCGCGGCGATCATGTCGGCGCCCGGCTCGGCCTCATGCACCAGCTCGACCTCGCCGTCGGCCTGCACGGCCTGCATGAAGGCGTCAGTGACGCCGATGGAGATATTGAAGTTGCTGAGGTCGCCCTTGTCCTTGGCGTGGATAAAGCTCTCGATATCGGGATGGTCGCAGCGCAGCACGCCCATCTGCGCGCCGCGGCGCGCGCCGGCGGATTCCACCGTGGCACACGACGCGTCGAACACCTTCATGAACGACACCGGCCCCGAGGCGCGCGAATGCGTGGCCCGCACCAGCGCGCCGGCGGGGCGGATCGCCGAGAAGTCATAGCCCACGCCGCCGCCGCGGCGCATGGTTTCGGCAGCCTGCGCCACCGCCGTGTAGATGCTGGGGCGGCCCTCGCGCGGCTCCGACACCGAATCGCCCACCGGCTGCACGAAGCAGTTGATCAGCGTGGCCTGGATGCCGGTGCCCGCCGCCGAATTGATGCGCCCGGCCGGCACGAAGCCGTTTTCCTGCGCCCACAGGAAGCGCGCGCTCCAGGCCTCGCGCTGATCCTCGGGTTCGGCCTGCGCCAGCGCGCGCGCCACGCGTTGCCTGACATCGGCAATGCTGCGCTCTTCGCCCTTGGCGTATTTCTCGATCAGGACTTCGGTGGAGATTTCCTGCGGCGCCAGGGCGCCGCGAATGATCTGGTCGTTTGCGTTCATGTATTGGCTCACCACGGTCTGGGTCGGTGAATGGTCGGGCCGCCGCGGCCCGCGTTGCCTGCGCCAGATCAAGCCGACGCATTTGCCGCGGGCAATGACCCACCATTGCAAAGGGCATTCAACGCAATTTCTCCGCGGTATCGCGGTCTGGGGTACAATGCCGCTCGGACGGGCCTCCTCGCATGGTGGCGCGGTCAACCTGGTCAGGTCGGGAACGAAGCAGCCACAGCCGTTTTCCGCCAGTGCCGAGGGTCAGGCTCGTCCACCTCACACCCCCTCCTGCAGTACCCCTCCCGCTATATCCGCCCGCACGCACCAGTCGCTTGCAGCGCAGTCCCTGTCACTTTAGTACAGCCGGGCCGCGATCGCGCGCGCCGCGCACCCCATTTTGCGCCGATTCTGGCACCCTGTCCGGGTGCCACGCCAGCCGTCAGAACAGCGAGCCCTGTTGCGGCATTGGCGACACCGGCGGCGCCAGGCGCTCGGCGGGAATCCATTCGCCGTCCGCAGTGGCCACGCCGGCCTCGATACGCTTGCCCGGGAACATCGGCGCAATCGCGGCCGCATAGCGGCCCAGCTGAGCACGGTAGGCGGCATGCTCCTGCGGCAGGAGCCGCAGCTTGTAGTCGACGATCACCACGCGGTCGTCGAATTCCACCAGCCGGTCGATACGCAGCAGCCTGCCGCGCGCGTCATAGAGTTCGACTTCATTGCGCGCGCTGCGGGCGTCCCCCGCCCCCAGCAGCGGCGCCAGCGCCGGCGCGCGCAGCATCGCGGCCACCGCCTCCAGCGCTTCCGCCACCTGTTGCCGCCACGCCTGCCGTGCCGGCCCGGTGTGCGCTCCCGTCAGCGGGAACCAGCGCAAGACGGTGTCGATCCCTGGCACGCCGGCAAAGGCTTCGGGATAGCGCGTCAGGCGTTCCAGCAAGGCATGCACCAGCTCGCCGTGGCGGGCGGCCGCGGCGTTGAAGACGATGCCGTCGGACTCGTCTTCGGCTTCCGCCTCGCCCTCTTCTTCAAACGCGATCCCCTGCCGCGCATCCACTGCATCGCGATAGCGCAGCCGGAAGTCGGTAAAGCGCACCGGCTCGCTCAGGCGCGCGGGCATCGGGGCCTGGTCCTGCGCATCGGCCAGCTCGCCCGGATAGGCCGGCACCATCTCGCCGACGCCTGCGGCCTGCAGCCGCACATACCAGCTGCCGGCGATCTCGGCATTGGCCTCGCCCGAACCGCTGCGGCCGGCACGGCCCTTGACCCCGCTGACCAGCAGGCCCTGCTGCGCGCGCGTCATGGCCACGTACAACAGGTTCCAGTTCTCGCGCTCGCCCAGCGCCGCCTCCGACTCGAACAGCGGCGCCCGCGCCAGCCCGCGCTCGCTGCGCTTGCCGTAGGCCGAGAAATGCCGAGGCACCGGCGACGACGGCGGCCAGTCGACCAGGATGCCGCCCCGGTCCGCGGCCGGCTCACTGTGGTTGGCATCGAGCAGCACCACGAACGGCGCCTCCAGGCCCTTGGCCGCATGCACGGTCAGGATATGGACCGCGTCGAGGCCGGCGAACGCCGGATCGTCGTCGGCCGGCTCCACGTCTTCGGCGCTCTCGCCCATGCCGCCTTCGTCGGGGCTTTCGCCCTCGTCGCCGCGGCGGATTTCCTGCAGCTCGTCGATAAACTTCGGCAGGCTCGGATAGCGCCCGCCGTCGAGGTCCAGCGACAGCTTCAGGAAGGCATCGAGGTTGGCCAGCACCTGTTCGCGGATATCCGGCGGCGCGGCCTCGGCATAGCGGCGCCGAACTTCGCCGCCGTGGAAGATCTGGTCGATCAGGTCATGCACCGGCTGGTGCGGCGCCACGCGCAGCCACTGGCGCAAGCGCTGCACGCCTTCGCGCAGCGCATCGGATACGTGTTCGGGCAGGCCGCCTGACTCGATGCGTGCCCACCAGCTGCCCTCGGCTTCGATCCGGGCCAGCGCCAGCAGGTCGTCGTCAGTCGCGCCCACCAGCGGGCTCTTCAGCACGTGCGCGAGATCCAGGTCCGATTCCGGCGTCATCAGGAACGCCAGCAACGCCGACAGGTCCAGCGCCTCGAGCGTGGCCAGCAGGCCGCCGCGGCGCGGGCTCAGGCACGGGATGCTGGCCTCGCGCAGCGCGCGCTCATAGTCAGCCAGATGGGTCTTGCGGCGCACCAGCAGATGCATGTCGCTCCAGCGCGCGGGGCGCTGCTCGCCGCCTTCATGGACTGGAACGGTGTCGCGCACCAGGCGCAGCCACGCGGCCACGCGCCGGCCTTCTTCCAGGCGCAGCGAATCGCCGGCCTGCCGGCGCGGCTGCAGCAGCGTGTCGCGATGGGCGGTGGCGGCTTGCGCCGGTTCGTCCTCAGTGGCACCGTCCAGGGCTTCATCGGCCTTGTCCTCGGGCTCCACCAGCGGCAGCAGCCAGACCGGTCCATTGCCTCCGGCCAGTGCCGTGGTCTGGGTCGCGTACAGCGGATAGCGGCCCTCGGCGCGCGCGCTGTCGAACACGGCGTTGACCCAGTCCAGCACTTCGGCACGGTTGCGCCGGGTGCGGTTGGTGCGCAGCACGGTGGCGCCGAACCCATCGCGCAGCATCTCGCCGGCCGCGCCGAACAGCCGTGCATCGGCGCGCCGGAAGCGGTAGATCGACTGCTTGGGATCGCCCACCAGGAACACCGTCGGCCGCTCGCCCAGGCCCGCGTAGCCGGCCAGCCAGCCCTGCAGGATGCGCCACTGCAGCGGGTTGGTGTCCTGGAACTCGTCGAGCAGCAGATGGCGGTAACGCGCGTCGAGCCGCACCTGCAGGTAGGTGGCGGTCTCTTCGTCCGACATCAGGCGCGCGGCCTGCCATTCCAGGTCGGCGAAGTCCATCGCGCGCTGCTCGTCCTTGTGCCGCTGGTAGCGCGTCAGCAAGGCATCGCCGATGCAGAACAGCGCGCGGTTGACCGCCAGCACCGCGGCTTCGCAACAACGCGCGCTGATGTCGTCAAGCATGGCGCAGATCGAGGCATGCTCGTCCAGCAACGCATCGACCATGCCTTCGCCGCCGGCGGCCTTGACCAGCGCCGCGGTGCGCCGCAGGGAACGCGGGCCGCCGGTGGTGGTGAAGAACGCGGCACGCAACTGCGCGAACACCCGTTCGGCGGGCTTGCCGGGCGCCGCGCCCGCTTCGCGCCACGCGGTGATCGCCATCAGCGCATCGGTGATGCGGGCGGCGTGGGTCTGCTCGGTCTTGCCGGCCGCGCCCAGGCGCAGCGCCAGCGACTCGCAGGCATCGCGCCAGCCTTCGTCGGCCAGAGCCTGCAGCAGCACGTCGCCCTGGGCGTCTTCGCCCAGGCAGTCGGACAGCGCCTGCAGCGGGTCGCCGCCCTCCTGCATCGCCCACCATTCGCTGCGGGCATGGAACATCGCGTCGAGCAGCGCGCGTGCCTGGAAGTCGCCAACGGTATCGACCAGCGTTTCCCACGCGGCGCGCAAGTCGGTGTATTGCTCCGTGGCCAGCGCGCGCCAGACCGGGGCCCAGGCTTCGCGTTTCATGCGCAGCGCATCTTCGCGCAGCGCCGCGCCCGGCACGATGCCCGAGGCCAGCGGCGCGCCGCGCAGCAGCGTGCCGAACCAGCCGTGGAAGGTATCGATGGCCATGCGCCCGGGCGCGGCCAGCACCTGCGCATGCAGGCGCCGCGCACGCGGCAGCGCCTCGCGCGCGGCGTCGGGCGTCAGGCCACGCTGCACCAGCGCGGCGATCACGTCGTCGTCGCTGTCGCGCGACAGCTGTGCCAGCACCTCCAGCAGGCGGTCGCGCATTTCTTCGGCGGCCTTGCGCGTGAAGGTGATGGCCAGGATCTCGTGCGGCGCGGCGCCGGCCAGCAGCAGGCGCACCAGCCGCGCCACCAGCAGCCAGGTCTTGCCGCTGCCGGCGCAGGCTTCCACCACGACGGAGCGTGCCGGATCGCAGGCGGCGCGCGTGAACTCGGCCTCGGAAACGGGCTGGCCGTCGCGCTGGTAAGGCTGGACGTGGTGCGGATCGTGAGGCGTCATGATGTCAGCGCCGGCACGGCGGTGGATTCCCAGAAGCCCTTGCGGCACAGGCCGCGGGCGGTGCAATACAGGCAGGCGGAGGCATCGCCGAAGGCCGGCAGCCTGGCGCCCTGGCGCAGGCGCATGACGTCGTCGCGCATCTGCCGTTCCAGCCAGATGACGGCGGCTTCAAAATCGGGCAGGCCGACTTCGCGCTGCGCCGCCGCTGCGCCCTCGCGCGCGCCTTCGAGCGATACCCAACTGCCCGCTGCCGCATCGGCGCGCAGCAGGCCATAGAACGGCAGCTGGCAGTCTTCCTCGACCTCGGCCAGCTTGCGCTTGAGGCGGGTGGCGCTCTGCGTCTTGTAGTCGAGCACGGCATGCGCCCCGCCCGGGCCCTGGTCAAGCCGGTCGATGCGCCCGGTCAGGCGCAGCGGCTGGCCGTCGGGCATCGGCAAGTCGATGCCGGCGTCGAGCTCGCCGCCGCGCCAGAACCAGCCCTCGGCCTCGCGCGCGGATTGCCAGGCGACATACGACGGCATCACCTCGCGCCAGCGCCGGTAGTAGGCAATGGCATTGCCGTCCTCGGCCATCAGCGCGCCGAACACGTCTTCGGAAATCTCGGCCAGGCGGGCCAGGCGCTGGTCTTCCGCCAGCGTCTCGCCGCGCTCGCGGCGCGCCTGCAGGTCCTTGTGGTAGCGCAACAGCACGTGGTGCAGGTGTTCGCCGATCTCGCGTTTTTCCAGTTCGTCGCTGACTGTCTCCAGCCCGGCCAGGCCCAGCATGCGGCCGGCGAAGAACTGGTAGGGGCAGCGGCGCAGCATGTTGTAGGCCTGCGCGCTCCAGCGCACCGGCACCAGCGCGGGCTCTGCCGCCGGCGCCGGCATGCCCTGCGGATCGGCAAAGGTCTCGTGCGCCTGCGGTGCGGCAGCGGCTTCAATGCTGACGCCCGCGCGCGTGCAGCACGCCGCCAGCCGCTCGATCCAGCCTGACACATGATGCGGCTCGCCGCGGCTGCCATAGCGTTGCCAGGTCAGCACCACGTCGTCGTTGTTCAGCAGCACCTCGGCCAGGTCGCGCGCCTGTTGCGCAAAGCGGGCCTCGCGGTCTTCCAGGTCCAGCTCGCGCCGCATCTGGTTGGAGAAGAACATCAGCTCGGCGGCGCTGGACGGCAGTTGCGCGTCATCGCAGCCGACGATCACCACGCCCTCGAAGCGGCGCATGCGCGCGCCGTTCAGCGGCAGGATGGTAATGCGCGCCGGGCCGCTGGCCGAGGGCTCCTTGTAGGCGACCGATTCCAGCAGGGCCGACAGCATCGCGCGGAACTCGCCCTGCGACAGCGTGGCATGGCCGCCGGTCTCGTCCAGCGGCAACTCCTGCAGCCGCGCCAGTGCATCGAGCAGCTGGCTGCCGGCATCGTCCGCGGCCAGCGCCGCGCGCATGCCGAGGCCGTCGAGCATGCCATCGAGCCGTTCCAGCCAGGTTGCCAGCGGATGCTGCGCCAGGCCGCGCGGCCAGCGCGCGGCCTCGTCGGCGAGCACGGCGATGAGCGCGTGCGCGGCGCGGCGCGGCGCTTCGGCGGCATCCTCATCTTCCGCGGCAGCTTGCTGCGCGGCGGTCGGTGCGCTACCGAACAGCTGGCGCAGGCGCGCCCAGCCGCCGGTGATGCCTTCGCGCCGCACCTGGCGCTCCAGCAGCGCGATGGCCGCGCCGCGCCCGGCAACCTCCGGCAGGCAGAACGGGCTCTTGAGCAGGTCCAGCAGCGCGGCGGTGTCGCCGTCGCGCACCAGCAGGTCGAACCAGCGCATCAGCGCGGCGGCCGCGCGCGTGGTAGACAGCTTCCAGCCGGTCTCGTCGCGCACCGGTGCCCCGGCGCGCGCCAGCAAGGCGCGGGCGCGCCGCGCCACCACGCGGTCGTGCGCGACCAGCGCCACCTGGCGGCGGCCTTCATTGAGCCACTGCACCAGCTGCGCGGCTGCCGCGGCGGCTTCATCCTCGAAGCGCGCGCTGCCGACCACGCGGATCGCCGGACGCTGCGGCGGCAGCGCAGGCATGGCCGGCGGGGGGGCGACGGCTTCGGCATCGTCGGCGATCCTTGCTTCCGGCCACAGCGCCAGCAGGGTCTGGTACCAGTCGGCATCGGTTTCGCCCTGCCCGGTCCAGTCATAGCCGACCTGCAGCACCGGCACCAGCTCGGCGGCATCGCGCAGGAACGCGGCTTCAAGCGGCGTGGGCGGGGTCGGGGCAATCCAGATCACCGGGCCGCGCAACTGCTGCGACAGCTCGCGCAAGGCGCGGCGCCGCGCCGGCAGCGGATCGCCCGGCCCCGACAGCGCCTGCCAGAATGCCAGCACGATGCGCGCCTCTTCGCCGAGGAAGCGCTCGGACAGATGCGAATAGGTCCGCTCCAGCGCGCCCTGCAGCAGGCCGGCGCGATCGTCGCCGTCGATCTCGTCATCGTCGCGGATGGCGGCGTCTTCGAGCCAGCGCGCGTTGAGCTCGTCGCAGATCGACAGCAGCGTCTGCGACAGGCCCCATGCGGCGGTCTCGTTCTGGGCGCCGAAGGCACGGCGCAGCCAGTCCTGCCC
>NZ_JFJW01000041.1:0-110 GCF_000611125.1 Cupriavidus sp. SK-4 | reverse complement strand
CCTGCTGCCCGGCCAGCAGGCGTGCCGCCGGGCTGCGCACCGGGGCGCCCTCGGGCGGCAGGTCGAGCAGCCAGTGGCCCAGCGTCAGCACGCGCGGCAGCAGCCGCGGG
>NZ_JFJW01000040.1:9461-14279 GCF_000611125.1 Cupriavidus sp. SK-4 | reverse complement strand
ACGGGCTCAGATAGTGTGAACACGCCCTAGTGAGACCAGTCGACGTTTGCCGCCCTCCACTTACGGCGCGATGACGCGCGAGTGGCTGACAGTCGTCGCTGGCTCTTATGGACTACAAGCTGGCTATGATCATTGGAAGCTGGTGTAGGCTAGTCGGATCGTTCGCGAGGAGTGGCATTTCTGATTTGACGCCTATTGCTTCGGCAAATGCACTACCAACAGCCATTGGGAAGTACCTATGGCGATTCAGTACTGCTGGATCTCGTCCCCATACAACCGCTCCACGCATCGGCTCGTACGCTTCGCCTGCGAACGTAGCTAGCGTACTGGCGAAAGTCGGTTCAATGATCTCCCCAGACTGCACTGTCAGCCAAGCATGGAGGTTGATCCCGCTGCGCCCCTCCCCGTGCAGTTCGGCGAGCGTAATGCCGGAGCGACTCCAGCGGATAAGCTCGCTCCACTTCGGAGAGAATATTGGGCTGTCATCTTTCCATAGCTGCCCGATAGTCACCCAGACTTTCGTTCCGATTTCCTGCTCTAGGTGTGGTGCGAGGTAGTGACACCATTTCAGGCATTGGCCGGCAGCCATTCCGGGGTCTATTACACCGGCGGCACGAAAGGATGGCTCAATAAAGCTCCCGCCGGCATCAAGGACGTCTCGATCGAGCCAATCTGGATGTGCGACGTTGAATCCATGCGCTCTCGTGAAGCTGACTGCACGCTCGAAATTATCTATGTAGTGACCAATGTCTTCGCTTCGACTTGGGAGAGTATTGTCGCGACGTCGCCAACGCAGCCGCTCAAACAGTCGCAGGAGCATGAGTTCATTCGTATTCGTAAGTCAAAGTCAGGTTTTTTCCCTGGCTGGCGTCGCGGAACGCCGGCAAGACTTTACATCGGCCTAAACGTGGATTCTCTGTACCCCTACGTCGTAGGGGAGGCGGTGATGTACGAGGCTCATGAGGGTCTGCGCCAGTTCGAAATTGTCGTCGCGAACCAGTTCTCTATTGGGGATTTGCGGAATTGCGCGTGGCGCTTTGGGTGGTCTGACATGCCTGCTGCGCTGTAGGGATTTGCCATGCATTTCGCCCTCGAAGTGAATTCCCCGACTTGGCGGGTGCGGCCGAGACCGATTGGGACGCCGCGCGCGCCGAGACCGCGGCCGCGCGCGAGGGCGCGTTGGCGCTCTCCGCCCGGCTGGGCGAGGCCTGCAGGCGCACGACGCCGTGCAGGGCCCCTATGGGGTCACGCCCACCGCCAACAAGCTCTACAGCCTGGTGCGCAAGGGCAGCATGGGCACGCCCGCCGAGGTGCTGCAGGCGTTCTGGCAGGAACCGGCGCGCGTCAAGGTAGATGTCGCCTCATTCATGCAGCCAAACGCTGGCTTTCCGCGCCTGGCTTGATACGGGTGGGCACGGCAATCTCGCGCTCTGGATTGAGCGTTACCGTCCCGATTGGCGACCAATCTCGTGTGTGGCGTGACCAACGACGCGGGTTGTTCTCACGGGCCCGGGCGTACAGCCCATGGCGCGCGGCGAGAATGGTCTCATCTTGTCCGGCGTGGCGCTGTGCCGGGCTCACATAGCGGATGCCGCTGTGGCGGTGCTCGTGGTTGTACCAGTGGACGAAGTGCGCCGCCCAGGTACGCGCCGCAGTCAGGTCGGCAAAGCCCTTGGACGGGAACTCCGGCCGGTACTTCGCCGTGCGGAAGAGGCTCTCGACGTACGCGTTATCATCGCTCACCCGTGGACGCGAATACGAAGGCTTGACGCCCAGCCAGTGCAACATCGCCAGCACCGTGGTGGCCTTGAGCGTGGCACCATTGTCCCCGTGCAGCACGGGCTTGGCCGCCATGGCATGAATGCCCTCGGCCAGCGCCGTGCGTTTGACCAGGTGCGCCGCGTGGTCGGCGTCGTCGCGGTCGTGGACCTCGAATCCCACGATCTTGCGGCTGTACACGTCCAAGCGGGCGACCTCGGCCGGTAAGTATGTCATGTCCCAACACCACAGTTGGCGCGGCCCTGTCGCCACGTGCGTGGTGGGCGGGCGGCTTTGCCGAGGCGCCTTGGCACGCCCGCGGTGCCGAGTCTGTCCATGTGCGCGAAGCACGCGGCCAAAGCTCGATTCGCTGGCTAGGTAGACACCCTCATCGGCCAGCATGGGCACGATGCGCGCTGGCGGCATGTCCGCGAAGCGCGGCTCATTGGCAACCGCCAGAATGCGTTCGCGCTCCTCGATGGTCAGCGCATGCGCGGGCGTGGGACGCTCTGCCCCGGGGCGGCGGTCTCCGACCACCAAGCCATCGTGGGCCTTCCAGCGTTGCAAAGTGCGCACGGTTATGCCAGCGACCTCGCACGCCTGGCGCAGGCGAGCGCCGCCTGCGTGAGCGGTTTCGATATGGCGGACCATCGTGTGGCGATCTTCCAGGCCGATCATGCGTCCTCGTCCTTGTCCTTCGGGAAGATGCCCTCTAGCTTTTTTGAGAGTATCAGCAGGGCGGCGGCTTCAGCCAGCGCCTTCTCCTTGCGGCGCAGCTCGCGTTCGAGTTCCTTGATGCGGCGCCGATCGGCCTTCGTCTCGCGAGGGGTGGCGCGCGCGTCCTCGGGCTCAGCTAGCGCCTGTGTGGCGGCAGTGCGCCACTGCTCCAACTCCTGCGGATACACACCGTTCTCACGGCACCAAGCGCTCTTGCTGGCCTCGTCCATCGCGGCCGTCGCCAGNNNCAGCCCCGCCTCAAATCTGGCCGCCGCTGTCCATGCCCGCTCACGAGCGGGCATGGACATAGCGTCCGCACGCCAGCGCTCGAGGGTGGCCACTGCCACACCCAATTCCCTTGAAACCACTTCCACCGCCGCACTCTCCGGCGGTAACAACCGTGCTACCGCCCGGTCCTTGAAATCCTTCCCGTAACGAGTAATGCCGTTCAGTTAAGTCTGAACGGCATTTTTCTTTGCAGGGGTTGTAAACAAGGTGTCGAGCTGTTAACTTGCCGTTCCGATGCTATCGGAACAAGTCCACGCCACCCTTGAGCTTAGTGAGCCGGCCAGTTTTGCCCGGCTCAGCGAGCATCTGCCGATGGCATGGATCGAGCAGGCGCTGGCCGCCACGGGAACAGCGTCCGTTCGCCGGCGCCGACTGCCAGCAGAGCAGGTGGTCTGGCTGGTCATCGCGCTGGCGCTCTATCGGCACCAATCGATTCCCGATGTGCTGGAGACGCTGGACCTGGCACTGCCCAACGATGCCAACGCCTGTGTCAGCAAGAGCGGCATCGCCCAAGCCCGCGAGCGGCTTGGAGACAAGCCTTTGTTATGGCTGTTCGAGCAGACCGCACGGGCGTGGGTGGCTCAGGATGCTGCGCACTACAAATGGAAGGGCTTGGCGCTTTACGCCATGGATGGCACCACCTTCCGCACTGCCGATAGCCCGGAGAATCGCCTGCACTTTGGCGCCCAGAGCTATGCCAGTGGCAAGGTCGCCAGCTATCCACAAGTGCGCGGTGTCTCGCTCACGGCTGTTCCTACCCATCTTGTTGCTGATATCGCCTTTGGCCGTTACGGCTGCAATGAGATGCTCTATGCCAAGCCGCTTATTGAGCGGATCCCGGATGATTCGCTGACGATCTTTGATAAAGGCTTTCTGGCCGCAGAGATCCTGTGGGGATTGCGCATGGGCGGCAGCGAGCGCCACTTCCTGATCCCAGCGAAAAAGAATCTGCAGTGGGAACTGCTCTCAGGCAGTGCGGATGATGGCATCGTTCAGATGAAGGTCTCCCCTCAGGCTCGCCGCAAGAATCCAGCCTTGCCAGAGACCTGGACAGCTCGCGCGATCCGGGACGAGGAGTCAGAGCGCGTCCTGTTGACCTCGTTGACGGACCGTCGGCGCTTCAAGGCCGCCGATATCCTTGCGTGCTACCGGCGCCGTTGGGAAATCGAAACCAGCTATCGGGAACTGAAGCAGACGATGCTCGGTCCGGCATGGCCCCAGGCAAGCTGCCGGCCCATCTGCAGCGCATGCGCGCCAAACTTCAGTTGGCGATCGTACAAAAACGACGGGGGCGTATTTGCCCCCGTGTGGTCAAAGCCCTGCCTAAACGCTACACCGTCCGGTACCTCAGAAAGGACCTTAACTGAACGGCATTATCCCGTAACGAGCCACTTCTCTCTCTCATCGCCCCCAGGGTTCAAATTCTATCGGGGCGACATCTATTCTGCCGCGGGGGGGAACTGCGCGGGCGCACCCGCGTCACGATCGACCACCCGGACTTGCCCGATACATTGAAGGACATGCCGCCGAGGCCATCCAGACGATCTGGCAGGCCGCCAACGAAGCGGCCAGCAGCTAACTGGCTGCGCTCCGGGCGGAAGCCCGCGACGCGGCGAATGCGGCCGAGGCCGAGCGGGACGCCGCGCGTGCCGAGACGGCCATGGCGCGCGAGGACGCGCTGGGAAGCGGGGCGGGGGGAACTGGAGGCGGCAGGCCGCCAGCTGGCGGAACTGCGCTCCCAATTCTCGACGGAGCTCGAGCGCGCTCGCGAGCAGGTGGCCATCGCCCAGGAGCGGGCCGAGGCTAGCGAGCGGCGCGCGCTGCGCGAGCTCGACCAGGAACGCACGGCCCGCCAGAAGAGCGAGTGCACCGCGGAAGAATTGCGCGGCGAACTGGCGGCGTCGCGGAGCGAGGCCCGCGACGCCGCGGTGGCACAGGCCGAGGTCCGCGGCCAGCTCGAAGCCCAGGCCGCGGCACTCTCAGACCGGTTTGCCGCCGCCGAGCAGGCGCAAGGCCGGCAAGGCGCTTTAGCTGGAGCGGGTGAGCACCGAACTG
>NZ_JFJW01000040.1:0-9454 GCF_000611125.1 Cupriavidus sp. SK-4 | reverse complement strand
GGCGGCGGGCCCAGCGGCGGGCCGAGCGCGTCGAGGCCGAGGCGGTGCTCGCGTTGAATGCGCGCCGGCGTACACCTAGGCGCCCCACCTGTCACTTGGGTAGACTACATGCTTTGAGGAACCCCGTCGTCTGAAGGACCTGATGCCCCGTGTGCTGAACAATCCCGTGAGATGGGTGCCCCGCAAAGACTATGCACGGAAGTACGATATCGAAGTCGTACCTATGACCAGCCAGCGAGCCTACGACTGGCACTTGTCGGTCCAGACACGGATGATCGACCCGCATTATTTTCACGCATCGTCCAATCCGTCGGGCGTCCGTGGCGCTGTCCGGGCCGACAAGGGCTGGAAGTGGCCCAACATTTATTGGTGGACCCGCGCCTTCGCCTTTGCGGGGGAGTGGCCCGGCATTCTGTCCTGGTGCATCGAACTAGTGGGGCGCAAGCCGAGTACTCCGCCTATCGGTATGCTTACGGTGGCGCCGACCTTCGAGGCAAATATCCACGGCGAAATCAGTGACCGCTCCTTCGCTTGGTATCTTTCGGCCGCCCCGGCCCAATTGTACGGGGAGCTTGGCATGCAAGGTGCACGGGACGTCACTAAAGTCTTGGTCGATATCGCGATCCAGACTCGCCTTGATATGGCTAGGGATGCCGCAATCTTGCTTCATGCGGACCCGAAGGGCGGCGCGAAGCTGCACGAATTCTACTCTTCGCTCGGAATGCAAGTCCTCGACGATAATGGAGGCGCGAGACTCTCGCCGTTGCGCCCTTTCAAGCCCGGCGAATACTATGTAATGGATGATGCGCAGTCCCGAGAGTTCTGTTCGAAGTTTGCGCAGCAGCGATAGGAAGCCTGACCATGACGCACGATCCGATCCGGCACCAATTGTCCGACGACGACCTCCCGCTGGACCAGGTCGCAGCGGTGCTCGCCAGAATCGGCGTAACAGTCGCTACTGTTCCCGACAACGAGCGTGATCGCATGCTGCGCGAGGCGGTCGCCCGCGTGCTCCACGACAAGGAGCTGTCCGCACGTTTTGTGAGCGAGCTCGCCATGGAAGCGGAACCGGGCGCCTCCAGGAAATTCGATGCCTTGGAACAGCTGAATTTGGAAGGGACGCCAATGCCTGCGGGCTATACGCCTGATCGCACTGTCGACGATCTGCCCACGGAACAATGGATTGCCGAGCCAGTGAGCGGGGAGCCGGTGACCACCGCACAAGAAGACTGGTCGGCCCTCGAGACGGTCACGGCAGCGCTGCAACGCGGCGAGCACCTGCTGCACGTGCAGCTGTCCGACAAGTACCGACGTCGGCTGATGGAACAGCTCTTGCCCAAGCGCGCGCCAGACCCTCACTGGCTGTTCGCAGAGCCAGACTGGGGCAACGTTGCTGAGTTCCTCTCGCAGGCCGAACGTCTACTGCCGCATTCCCGCTCGACGTTCCTTGATCGATGCTTGTTCGTGCTGCATGACAAATCGCTGGAGACGGTGGTTTGGAATCGCGCCGAGAATGCCGGTTTAGTCGAACTCTCACGCGGCGAACGACAGTGGTCCGCAACTTACGTCGTTGACAAGAATCTGCTGGTCATCCAGATCAACGACCACAAGACCGCGGCGGCCTTGAGCCTTGATAGCAACTGGGAAGAGGCAAGGCTGTTCTCAGTACGCATTGCCGAGGCGTTCGACGGCTATTCCGAAGTCGCGCGCAATCTGCTCAAGTCGCTCAAGCAATTGCTGCCGGGGCAGCGCACCGTCGAGTCCACATATCGACATTGAGCCGGCGCGCCGGACTAGAGAAGAAACTGCAAGAGTCAATTGTGCTGTCGAAGGCGACAATGCAGGCAGCAAGCTGGCCTATGAACACAATTGTGCGCCTTCGGCGCACAAGGGCGTATCCAGGCCACGCCCAATTAGGGGTGCTCGGACCTTTTGTGTGAAATCTGGCGGTCTGGTCACTCATTGGCTTGTCGCCAGCGGTCCGGTAGTATGGCCCCCATTTTGGCGCGCTGTCGCAAACTACTTGTTTGCGAACTCCCGGTACTGCTCCCCAACAATGTATTTGGAATCCGCCCGGCTCTTATCAACGGCTACAATAATGCCATCTCGATTTACAACCACGCCATGGTACTGGTTGTGCCTTTTTCCCATAACTATCAGCTTGGTAATGCATTTCATTGCAACCTTTTGACTCAAATCTAATTTTTCCCGGACCATCTTTGCCGTTCCTGGCGGCCACGGCTGTGGCGGAAGCAATTCATCGAATTGAGTAAGCAATTCTTCCGAAACCTCAATTTCCCGTCGAGGTTTGATGACAAAGCCGCCTTCAGCGGGGGAAGGCAGCTTCTCTGTTTGCTTCCGGATCGGTCTTTCAGCCCTTTTTAGAGCCAAAGAATCTGAGGGATCAGCAGTTGGCAGTACCCATTTACCAATTACCGCTTCGCCGGCCAACCCATGCCTGACAGCGAACTGCTGACAAAGACTATTGAAGCCTTGCCCGTCCCGACCCTCCAAAGGCCTTCCTTTCGCCTTTTCAAGTTGACGATTCCCTTTTATCGCCTGCAGTTCCGAGAAGACTTCCTCGACGCGATCAAAGATCTGTTGGCCGTCAGCAGCCATTATCATGCTGATGGAAAGATTAAAAGTGCCGTTTAGCTTAGCCATGACGCACAATGCGACAGGGCCCCGCCACGCCCCGATCATTCGCGAACCATGACCGTTCTTACTATGACTGACACAAATCGCCAATCCGTGTTCTACGGCTTTCATTATTTCGGCGATTTTCGGCCAAAGCTCCAGCGGGAATTTATCGGAGAACACCGAGGAGTAGCTAGCGGGATTTCGCATAAACCGAGTTTTCAATGACGACGCCTTGGCCGGCGCCTTGCGATAAATAGCCACTACACCTACGGCAAGCTGAATCGGAAGCACAAATCTTGTGGCCGGTCTACCGATATTTTTGTAGTAATTTTTGCGTCGCTCGTAATACCAATCGTGTCTCTCCAGAATCGCCTCAATATCCCTTTGAATCTTGTCCGTCGCATTTAAGGCTGCAATCTCTACGGGACTTTGATTATTCGTCGCTTGGATTATCTTGTCGCGTATGGCATCATCCTCCGAAACCACTATTTTCACAAGAACACATCTCTCCTTGGTTGAAGCAGATTGCGATTTAAAATAATTAAATATCGATTGAGTTGTCTGAAGGCCATTAACAATTTGAACATCATGCAATTCTATAGAGTATCCGAAAAGGGTCTTTCCGAGGTTATAGGCACTAGTGGCTAAAATCGTAACTCCATTATTTAACCACCAAAAATCTGGAGAATCAACCTCTTGAAGAGATCTGGCGATATCTTCATTTACGCGATTTTCCCCAAGAAAATCACGGACATTGGAGTCAAACAGGTATCGCCTCAGATTTCCGTGCTCATCACTCACGAATTTCGCATAAGCATCAATTGGTACTAGAAGCACTTCCGCACCCTGAGCGCCAGACAATCTTTCTGCATATGGCAACTCAAGTATTACACGATTCTTTCTAAATTTTTCAACTAACTCGGTTGCACCAAGAAACTCTAATTCCACTTCCGCATTACTAAAATACTCACCCACGAATCGCTTGATCTGATTCCCTCTCGCCTCTATGTTTGCACCCAGCTCACTTTTATCTCCTCGCGAGGCGTAAACAAAGTGAAAGCAGATTGAGGGCGCAGACCCAGCCGTTTTTCGATATGCTTGGACCGTTATTTCCCGCGCCTTCAGCACAGCACCAGAATACTCTCCATTGAAATCTTGCGCGGATTTTCTAAAATCGAGCAATTCCTCAATGGTTGGAAAAATATTATTGAGAGTATCTTGCTTGAAGGTGTCGTGATGTTTGCAGCTAATAATCCAGATATCGAGCGCCCCGCCTTTTCTTGGCCAATTATACGTTTTTGGCTCCTGGAGGAGCACACCATTGATAAATGTGTAAAATCCGTCAATACCACCATCATTGCCACCATCCACCCAACCAAACTCAATTTCCTCTTGAGTGGGGTCAAAGCTTTTGAGGACCTGCTCAAAGGCAAAATTCTCAAACGCCTCATCTCTCGGTAAGCCGGATTCTCGGACCTTATCGTCAATAATTCCGTCAAGAAGTAGCGTGTCGTTCTTGGCCATTTTTGTTTTGGTTGGATTGTCGGTTCTGCGGGCAAGGCTAAAGCTAGACTATACAGGCTGTTACAATCTAGAGAGCGGAACGGGAAGCAACGCGGCCCGGCATCGCGTGCAGCGCAGATCTACGAAATCATGAAGAAGGGATCGATCGGGCCAGGGGCTGGAAGGGCGCATCAATCTGAAGTTCGAAGAAATCAGCCCGATGCGGATGGACTAAGGTCATCGCAAACACGCGTTACGTAGTCACACAGCACGATCGTTGCTTCTCGGACTGAGCGACGCAGTCAGAGCATTACGAACTCCATTTTCCTTTAACACCTCTGGGCGTGCCGTGTTTCCGGCCAACAACGAAGGTCAGACAAGCGCCCGCGCGGCGAATGGGCGGCTGGAACTCGACATCCTGGCGAGTGTGACCTAGTCATGCCAGATTAGCAGGCTACGGCGCGGGACCGCACAGGTGGGCAGCGGGATAGCGGAGGGTGGGGCGCAGGGCCGCACCGTGATCTGGTCGAAGCCTATAATCGACAACTTCTACTCACCCGCCCCCCGTTGTTTGAAATCGACCCAGTGATGACCCGCCTCCCTCGAATCGTCCTGTCGCTCACGATCACCATCGCCGCGAGCGCGCAAGCGGCCAAGCCAGTGTTGCCCCACCTAACCAAAGGCGAGAAGTACGCGAGCATCCGGACCAAGATGTTCAAGGCCGGGTGGGTGCCCGCCTCGACGCCCAATGCAGACCCGTGCGCCACCGGCGACAAGCGCTGCGAAGGCAGGACCGAAATGGAAGCGTGTTCGGGCACCGGGATGGCCTACTGCCAGTTCCTCTGGCGCAAGGATGGCCAGGTCGTCAGCATCGTGACCGCAGGGGAGGACCCGCGCCTGCATAACGTTCAGGTCCAGCCAAACTAGACCGAAGGTGCTCAGCAAAGACCAGTTCGAATTGGAGTACGCCAGTGCGCGCCTGGACTTCCTTGACGAGTGCTTGCCGAAGGGCACGGACAAGGATCCCGACGTAAGCCGGTCATTTTGCGCGATGCGGGAGATGGACTATCGAAAAGGCGCTGAATGGGCCCTGCGCCTGATTCAGCAGCGCGGGGGGCCGCGCTCGAGATGGATGGGTTCAAGAAGGCAACGCTCGGAGAGGCCGACAGCTTGTACAAGAGCTGTGCCAAATTTCGTACAGGCGGGAACACCCTCGATCCTTCCGAGATCCGGGCGACCAAGGCGATTTGCGGCTTGCGTCGTGAGGACTTCATCTTCGGTGCGATTGCCATCCTGAAAGCTTCGCGAGCTGCGTCCCCGGCAACATTATCTAAGCCTTGACACCCAACCATGTCCAAAAGCGAACCGTTCCTAGGCACGACGACAGAGCGAGACAAGGCATTTCCGGACATCAAGGAAATGCGGGTCGTTGTCACGCAAGACCCGTGGCAGAGCTATCGTCGAACCCCCGCGGCGCCAACCAGCACGTACACAAAGACGAGCTTGCCGCGCTTCGAACGGTGCCTGAACCCGCGATGTCAACAAGGCGGCCTGGACCTGCAGAGCGTCGTCCTGTTCTGGGAGGACGGCGAGCACGAATTCTTCTGTAAGGGTCATGAGGGGTCGCCCGCCGGGCGCCGAGTCGGCGACCCCTGCGACAACGTCTTCACCGTCACGCTCACCACCGTGCGCTGAGGGCGCGCACGGCCGCCCATCGGGCCAGTTCTCTGCTGCCAATATTGCCACCGAGGTCCGTGGTAGGATCGCCGGCCGTCATGACATCTCGGATCCGCAAGGTGAGTGCCGACAACAAAAGCAAGCAAAACAGCGCCGCAAGGCTCTTGGCGATTTTCAGTTCGTTGCAGCATGGTCGCGGCGACAGGCCAGGAACGGACGTATGGGGCGACGTTCTCGGCATCGGCGACGATGCCGTCCCGTCTAAGGAGCGCCGCGTCCTATCGCAGTTGGGGGCGATCGTCCACGAAATCGATTTGACGAAAGAGGGCTTGGCCAACCTGCAGGTGCCCCGGGACCTCTATGGGCCATCGCTGGACGCGCTCGCCGAAGCGGCCAGTCCCACCGCCATTCGGGCGACGTGGCGCAATCCGATCCAGCAGGATTACCTGCTTTGCCTGGGGTGGGCCCAGCACACCCTTCCGTGCGAGGGTGAGGTGATTGAGGCCGCAGCGATCGAGGGGCTACGGGCGACCCTCCAGGAGCTCAAGGACCAGGTCGCGAGCGCGGCTTTCCCGCCAGCATTGCGGGAGTATTTGGACAAGAGCATTCGCACAATCGAGGAGGCCTTGGACGACTATGCGATATCGGGGTCGCTTCCCTTGGTAAGTGCGATCGACGGCTTGTATGCAGAGGCCCGCGGTCGAGCACCGGCTTTGGGTGGGGCATTCCAGAGCGGAACCGAAAGCCAGAAGTCGACCCTTCGCCGTTTCGGTGACTTCGCCAAGAGCGCGGCCGAACTAGTCAAGAACGTCGAGACGCTGGGGCGGTTCACCATACTTGCCTGGCACCAGGTTCCTCAGGCTCTCGAGTGGATCAAGTGATGTGATGCGCCGGCGCAACAGCTTGCGCTAAGGTCAAGGCGACTCGAATTGCTGCCGGCCCCCTAGCATGGGTACTTCATCAACTTGGAGTAACCTATGAGTCACCTATCGAACTGCCCCCTTTGTGACCACCAAGCCGCGAGCCGCCGTCTCCCCGAAGGCTACCGCTACTTCGACTGCCTGAGTGAGGGCTGTGGGCCCACGGAGATCTCTTGGCTGGCGCTGCAGCACCTTGAGCAGAAAGTGCCAGAGGCCAGAGCTCGGATAGCGGTAGAGGTGGCCAATGCAAGGCGCCGGGGCGACCTGGTCACGATTCGGCGGGATCTGACCCCTAGGCACGGAATGGCCGGCCGGGACCTGATCCTTGAGGAACGACGTATGGATTGCCCGCGGCAGGCCGTGTAGGCCTCGGGCACCATGTAGGCGAAAGGCGAGTTGCCGCCTACACGATTTCAAGAAAGACAAAAGGGTTGGCGGATGCTAACCCCCCAAACCCTTTCCTGTACTGGTCGGAGCGATAGGATTCGAACCTACAACCCTCTGATCCCAAACAAGTGCGCCGACTGAGCAGGCGGCTATTTGACGGGAATCCAGCGTTTAAGTTTTGATCGCAGGGTTAGCAGATCGCTCTGTCGATGGCGCTTCAAACGCTTGTTGGCGAAGTGCTCGAATTCATCGAATGACAATTCAACAAGGTGAATACCGTGCTCTGGGAGAACCAGGCGCCGGCGTTCGTCGTAGAGTTTGCCTTTGGGCATCGCGCAGGCTGCCACTTACCGTACCACGCTTGTCGAAAAAAGGTACAGCCTCCGTATGCTGCCGTTCGCGGTACTCGACAACCAAACTCGGTTCCGGGTAGTAGCCGTCGACGCGGAGCCTCGTGCCCGCATCGGTCACCCCAAGCCTGATGCAGATAAGTCTTGATCATAGATCGAGATAATCCTTCCCTGCAGCCGAAGTTCATTATATCGTTGCCGCGTGCCCCAGTTCTGGGAGCCGAGAAGGGCTAAAATAGTCATCGTGTCGGGTTTTCGTTCGGTTTCACACTACAGCCATAGGTCCATGAATTTAGAAGAAGCAACCACATTGTTGCGAGGCGAGTTCGGAAAGACGCTGCTCCATGGCGTGCTGGATTATGCGACTCCGTTGGCATGGGGTGTCGAAGAAAATGGCGTCTGGCGGATACTCGCAAATGGTACAGCGTTTATCCTTGACTGCGGTCAAGGACCGTTTCTCGTCACAGCAGCGCATGTCTACGAGGGGTATCTTGAAGCTCGGGACGAACATCCAACCCTGCACTGCCAGCTCGGTATGATGGAGTTCCGTCCGGAAGAGCGGCTAATCTGCACGCTGGGGCATAGGGTGCTTGACGTCGCAACGTTCAGGGTCGAGCCTGATGAGATCGCGGCGCTAAGAAAGCGGATCTGCTTTGGTCCAGCGGAATGGCCGCCGCGCAATGTTGCCGAGCATGATGGCGTATTTTTTGGTGGATTTCCTGGCATCGAACGTAGGCCGAACGCGGAAAACGCGTTCACGTTTGGATTCTATGTCGCACTGACGCCAGTTTCATCTGCGAGCCAGCGCCACTTCGGTTGTGCCTTCGAACGAGATAATTGGATTGACACTCTGGGACTTGGCATTCCGGCAGAGGATTACGACCTGGGCGGCATCAGCGGCGGGCCGATGTTCGTTCTGAACGAGTCAGAGAGCGGGATTTTCTCGTGGCATATTGTCGGCGTCGCCTACAACGCAACAAACGCGCTTGGCGAGATTGTGCTCGCGCATCATGCAAGTTCGATCAGGGCGGATGGCAGTCTCGTCGCGCCGGTCTGATGGGCCAGTCTGGAAGTCCATGGTGGTCGGTCCAGGAGTAACTGGTCGTATGTGGCAGCCACAAGATTGTTGGCAATTCAAGCCGCAATATCGAGAGGCTGCTCCTGGCCGTTCTGCGACGCCCCGCCTGAATCGTCCACACGTTGCAACCCACAAAACGAAATCAACCGCGAAACGCGGATACCCGAAATATGCAATAGCTGATGGACATCGAGCGTCTTTCGCGTCCATTGTTTTCCGATCACAGCTGGCGGATTTGGGACGGCTTGAGGGTCTTGGCACGCTGGATTTGCATCGGTTTCCCATCTCGGAATACGCTCGATTTCGAGCTTGTTATGAGAGAGAAACGGCAAGCGCTCCTTTCCATCATAAACCGGCTTGTTCGCTCGAGTCCTCGGAAAAATCCGCCATCTGCGATTTCATGGAATTTGCTGGACTTCCGGTGCTCGCGCCTCCTTGATGCCGTGCGCAGGCATCCTGAATCAGCCGCCGTATATCGGCTGGCTGTTAAGGCAAATCTCTATCGTTTCCCAACGCATCTGCCAGTCGCTGACTTGAACTCTGACGACGACGGGTTGCGATCCTAAGGAGAGCAGGGAGCTACACCGATGATGGTCGCCGCCAGGTGCGCCGGGTGACCCCAGCGGGCTAGCTTAGCTGCGCGCGGCACGCAGTGGTGGTCTGTGTCGCCTTGCAGCCGGCCGACGGCGATGCTCTTCGGCACAGCGTAGCAGCCCTGACTATCACCATAGTAGTGAACATAACGCCCGATCTAGACCTTTTCGTTGGCCGCGGCCTTCGGCTTCCCCTACCTCAGACCGCGATGACGTATTGCCAAAGCACCATTGCGCCAACGCTCACGGCGACAGCGCCCCAGAACGTAACTTGAAATTTCCGCTTCTGGTTTTTGTGTCGAAGCA
>NZ_JFJW01000039.1:0-9631 GCF_000611125.1 Cupriavidus sp. SK-4 | reverse complement strand
GGCGTAGGGCGGGGGCCAGGCAGCAAGAAGTCCCGATGAGGGCTCGGCGCCCCCGCACGAGCCGACCATCGTCGCCCCCCATGTCACCCCGGTACTTCGGTGAATCCGCTGGGTCAAAGGCGGACGTTATCCCGCCGGCGCAGAGAGCCCCCGTACCTGAGAAGCCAGAAATCAACAGTTGGACGCTGGATGCCCTCAAGCAGCTAGAATGGAAGCGATTTGAGCTGCTTTGTGTTGGGTACTACGAGGCGATGGGGTTCGTGGTCAAGACTGTCCCCCATGGTCCCGATGGCGGCATCGATGCAACCTTGTACAAAGCAGGCCTAGATGTTCCCGTGGCCGTGGTCCAATGCAAAGCATGGAGCAAGCCGGTGAAGGTGGAGCAGGTCCGCGCACTTGCCGGTGTCATGCACGAACACAAGGTGCGTAGGGGCGTTTTCTGGTCGTTGTCTGGCTATGTAGGGCGACCGGTAAAGGAGTCGGCAGACCGAGCCGGCATTCAATTACTTGATGGTGCGGGCATCGTCGAACGGATCTGCGCCCTCGATCAGTACAAGCAAGCGACGTTGCTGAAGCAGGCGTTTCGGGGCGACTACCGGACGCCGACATGCGCGGCCTGCGGAATCAAGATGGTTGAGCGGAAAGGGTCAGCCGGTGCATTCTGGGGTTGCCAAAACTATCCCGGTTGCAAGGTCAGACTGTCCCGCAACGTCTAGGAACCGGCTCGATCAATCATCGCCGCCGCGCTCTCAGTCAACGAGGTCCCCCCCGGGGAAGGCTGGCTTTCCGGCAGGCTCGAGCGCCGATTTTCTGCCTTGATACCGACACGATGCTTTAGGTTGCGAGGTATGTCTCATGAACGGTCTGCGGCATCGCCAGAGCCAGGTCTTCATCACTGGAGAGGCGGCGCAGCGCGGACGCCGGCAAGGACCTGCCGCCTCCATCCGGTCGGCTCTTCCCGACCCTTCTCAGTCATCGAATGAGTTCCACGCAAATGGCTCTTTGCATGCGATAAGTGGACGTTCGGTAGAGCCGGTACGAGGCCCTGAATGGCTTTTCCGTTCAAGGCGTCGCGCAGAGCAGTCCCGCCAGCTCAAGCCGCTTTGGCTAAGGGTTGCTCCACTTGCTGAATTGCCATGAGCACGACGATGGCCCCTACGCCGAGGACCGATGACAGCCAACGCGCCCTTGCCCCGAATGCATCCAGGCAAATGCCGAACAGCCATGGCGCAAACGCTTGTGCGACGCGTGCGGGGACCATCAGGATGCCTTGACGGTGGCCGTAACCGTTTGGTCCAAAGATGAACAAAGGCAGCGTTCCCTTGGCAATGGTCAGGATACCGTTGCCAGCGCCATGCAATACACCGAACAATGCCGCCGCCGGGGCGCCTGCGAGGCCGAATGCCAATGCACCAATGGGGTGTAGTGCGGCAGCAATGCGAGCAGAAAGCAAGGGATGGACCCTACTTAGGAAACCGAATTCGAGGATTCGCGCCCCCACTTGTGCAGGGCCGATCAAGGCGCCTACCGTCACAGCCGTTGCCACGGTTGCACCGCCAGCCTGCAGGAGGCGTGGCAAATGCGCCGCCATCGCCGTGCTGATGAACCAGGTCGCCGCGAACACGAACGCCAAAGCATACGAAGCAAACCGTTGTGAGTCGCTCTCTGCCACGCTCGATGGCTCGAGCGTCGCGGGCACAAGCTCATATTGCTTCGTATCTTCGGATACAAGACTACGCGGCATGCTGGCATTTAAGAGCAAGCCGAGTGTCAGGTGTAATCCCGCCCACGCAAGACACGCCCCGCGCCACCCGATGTGTGCCTCCATGAATGTCGATAGGGGCCAACCGACCGTACTGGCGAAGCCAGCAATCAGCGTAATGCCGGTGATGGCGCCCCGAGAGCGGTTGCCGTATAGGGCCACAAGCGTTGCAAATGCAGCTTCATATAACCCTGCGCCCATCCCCACACCCAAGACAAGCCAGGCAGCAACGAGTCCAACTGGGCCTTGGGCGAAGCCAAGACCTGCCAGACCCAGGGCAAAGATGATGCTGGTGGCTACCAGTACCGACCGACCACCAGTCCGATCGATCATTCTGCCTGCAGACGGTCCAATCAAGGCCGACACGATAAGCGCGGCGCTGAATGCCGCAAATACCGTGGGGGTGGACACGCCGAGATCCTTCGCCATCGGCGTCGCCAGCATGGCCGGCAGGTAGTACGTCGAACCCCACGCCAGAGTCTGGGCAATGCCAAGCCTGGCGATCAGGCTGCTGCTCGGCTCCGTGGCCATTCCGTTCTTCGCTATTCGACTTCGCCGCTGTCGGTATCGCTGACCTGAGCGTCCTGCTCATGAGTCATCGCGGCCGCAGCGAGCGTCGTGGCAGTCGCCGGCGCAGCCTCCTTGCGCTCGCTGTAGCGGTCGGTCAGGTAGTCGCTACGATCGCGCACGAGGAGTGTGAACTTGTACAGTTCCTCCATGACGTCGACCACGCGGTCATAGTAGGAGGATGGCTTCATGCGGCCGTTCGCGTCGAACTCCTGATACGCCTTGGCGACCGACGACTGGTTGGGTATCGTCACCATGCGCATCCAGCGTCCCAGCACGCGCAGAGCATTGACGGCATTGAAGGATTGCGAGCCGCCGCAGACCTGCATAACGGCGAGCGTCCGCCCTTGGGTGGGACGGATGCCGCCCATTTCCAGCGGCAGCCAGTCGATCTGATTCTTAAAGACCGCGGTCAGTGTGCCGTGCCGCTCGGGGCTGCACCACACCTGGCCTTCCGACCACTCCGAGAGCTTGCGCAATTCGACCACCTTGGGATGATCGGCAGAAACACTGTCGCAGATCGGCAGGCCATGCGGGTCAAACACGCGGGTCTCCGCACCGAAGTGCTGCAGGATCCGTTCGGCTTCCTTCACGAGGAGGCGACTGTACGACGTCTCGCGCAGCGAACCATAGAGCAACAGGATGCGCGGCGGGTGGGTACTGATGCGTGCCGGCTCCAGCTTGTACAGGTCCGGGGTATCGATAAGAGCCGGAACGATGTTGGGCATATCCATTGTCATTGCACCCTACGTCCTTGCGCGTCGATCACGACCTCGCCATCCTCCTTGGTGAACGACCCTTGTTGTGGCGAGGGCAGGATGTCGAGTACGACTTCCGAAGGCCGGCACAGCCGCACGCCCTGTTCGGTGATGACAAAGGGCCGGTTGATCAGGATCGGGTGGGCGAGCATCGCATCGAGCAACTGGTCATCCGTCAGCGCCGGATCGGACAGGCCCAGTTCGGCGTAGGGCGTGCCATTTTCGCGGATGGCCTGGCGCACGGTTAGTCCGGCATCCCGGATCATCTGCTGCAATGTCTGCCGGTCCGGCGGTGTGTTCAGATACTCGATGACATTCGGCTCGATGCCCGCATTGCGGATCATGGCCAAAGTGTTGCGTGACGTGCCGCACGCAGGATTATGGTAGATCGTTACCGACATCTCTTTTCCTTAGCGGGCCTTGGCCTCGTACCACGACTGCGACCGGTTGACGATGCTGACGACCAGCAGCATGACCGGTACTTCGATGAGAACACCTACCACTGTCGCCAGTGCCGCTCCCGACTGGAAGCCAAAGAGGCTGATTGCGGTCGCGACTGCGAGTTCGAAGAAATTGCTGGCGCCGATCAGGCTGGACGGGCCCGCCACGCAATGGGCTACACCAAATTTGCGGTTCAGCAGGTAGGCGAGTCCAGAATTGAAGAAGACCTGAATCAGGATCGGTACCGCGAGCAGCGCGATCACCAGCGGCTGGTCGATGATGGCCTTGCCCTGGAATGCAAACAAGAGAATCAACGTAAGGAGCAGCGCGGTGATGGAATACGGGCCGAGTCGTTGCACGACACGCTGGAAGTAGGCAACGCCGCGGCCCAGCAACATTTTGCGAAGCAGTTGCGAGATGATGACCGGCACGACGATGTACAGGGCCACCGACGTGAGCAGGGTGTCCCACGGCACGGTGATAGACGACAGGCCCAGCAGCAGCGCCACCACCGGCGCGAAGGCAACGACCATGATGGCGTCGTTCAGGGCGACCTGGGACAGCGTGAAGTACGGATCGCCCTTGCAGAGCTGACTCCAGACGAACACCATGGCGGTGCATGGCGCTGCGGCCAGCAGTATGAGGCCGGCCACATAGCTGTCAAGCTGGTCGGCAGGCAAAAGCGGCGCGAAGAGGTGGCGCACAAAGAGCCATCCGAGCAGCGCCATCGAGAACGGCTTGACCGCCCAGTTGATGAATAGCGTCACTCCGATGCCTCGCCAGTGCGACTTCACCTGGCCCAGTGTGCCGAAATCAATCTTGATCAGCATGGGGATGATCATCACCCAGATCAGGATGCCCACTGGCAGATTGACCTGCGCGTATTCCATCCGCCCGATCGCCTGGAAGACGTCAGGCAGCATCTGCCCCAGTGCGATACCAGCGACAATGCACAGCGCGACCCAAACGGTCAGATAGCGCTCGAAAAAGCTGATGGCCGGTTTGGCCGCGGGCCGGATGGTCGCTGCTACGTTTTGGCTACTCATGCTCAGCTCCCCGCCAGACGCTGCAGCGTCTCCTGCAACTCGGCGTTGCTCATGTCGTCGATCGGGAGCAGCAGCAGTTGCAGCATCCGGTAGCCGATGGCCTGCCGGGTCAGCTCGAATGCCTGGCGCTTCTTCTCGTCGCCACCTTCCATGTTGGACGGGTCAGGGTAGCCCCAGTGAACCTTTACCGGGCTACCCGGCCAGTACGGGCATTCTTCTTCGGCCGCGCTGTCGCACACCGTGATCACGACGCGCATGTGCGGCGCATTCTCGCCGACGAATTCATCCCAGCTCTTGCTGCGGAAATCGCCGACATCGACGCCGGCGTTTTCGAGCGCCTCGATTGCGAACGGGTTGATATGTCCGCTCGGGGAGCTTCCGGCGCTGTAGGCACGCACATCCCGGCCGAATTGCTTGGCCAGATGATTGAGCATGCCCTCGCTCAGAACGCTACGGGCGGAGTTGTGGGTACAGAGGATCAGTACGTTGGTAGTCATGGGGGCTGCAACAACAAGTTCTGTTGGGGGGTGTTTCAGCGCGTTCCGATGTCTCGGATGGCCTTTTGAAGCGCGATGGCGTCAAGCTTCTGTAGGGGCAGGGACAGGAACAGTTCAATACGACGCTTGAGCGAAATGACTGCGTCGTTGATGGCCTGCTGCTTCTGGGCTTCAGTGCCCTCGCATGCGGCCGGGTCGGGGACGCCCCAATGCGCCGTCATGGGCTGGCCAGGCCAGACGGGACAAACTTCTCCCGCCGCCTTGTCGCAGACAGTGAAGACGAAATCGAGCGCCGGGGCGTCATCCTGGGAGAACTCATCCCAGCTCTTGCTACGAAACCCGTTTGTCTCCAGGCCGTGGCGTGCCAGTGCCGCCAGCGCGAGGGGATTCACGACCCCGGTGGGATGGCTGCCTGCTGAATAGGCTCGGAAGCGCCCCTTGCCCAAATGGTTCATCAGCCCTTCCGACAGAATCGAGCGCGCCGAATTGCCAGTGCAGATGAACAGCACGTTGTAGATCTTTTCGCTCATAGCGCACCCTCAGCAGCAAGACGACATGGAGTTGACCGCGATGCCAATCGGCTTCCCCTTCGGAGCACGAGGCGCGCAACAGGCCGATTCTTGACCGGCCGCTTCGATCTTTTGGGATTCACCATACACAGGCACATCGCCGAGGGTGTGGAAGTGCTCCCACGCGATGCCCTGCGGGTCCGTCAGCCAGTACTTGTCGCTACGCGCATAGCAGCAGGTGGTTTCGCCTTCGTCTTGCAGCGCGATGTCCGCGGCTTCGGCTCGCTGCTTCAACGCGGTGAGTTCGTCGGCGTCGTCGGTCTGAAAGCCCAGGTGGTCTACCCCGGTTTCCGCGCCGCGCGCCGAAATGGCGAAGTTCACACGGGGGTCTTCAAGCATCCATTTCGCGTAGTCGTCTTTGACCACCGACGGTTCGGCTGCGAAGAGCGCGGAGTAGTAACGAATGCTCGCAGACAGGTCTGCGACGCTGACGTGCACGTGGAAGCGTTTCATGATCAAGACTCGGTGGCTATGGAACAGGTGGACACAGGGGAGCACGGATTGCCGCTGCAGCAGTTCTCCGTGAGGTAAGCCAGCAAGGCGTTCATGGTCTCGAAATGGGCCATGTAGATGATCGAGCGACCGTCCTGGCGGCTGGACAGCAAGCCGGCGCGGTGCAGCTCCTTGAGGTGGAACGACAACGATGACGCCGGCATTTCCATCAGTTCGGCAATTCGGCCAGCCGGCAGCCCGGCGGGCCCTGCCTGCACGAGCATCCGGAAGACAGACAGGCGAATCGAATGGGCGAGTGCAGCAAGCGCTTCAAGGGCGTGATCGGTTTCCATGTTTCTAATATAGTCGAAACATGGAAACCAGCAAAGTGAAATTTGTATGACAGATGTGACGGCGGGCGCTCATTGGACCTCGGCGCAGCGACCCAATCACCGTTCCATTACACGAGCCGTGTAATCAGGTTAGCCAAGCCAGGCGACCGTTTAGTATGTGCCTCCCGTCGTCTGATTCTGGTCGCGCGTATGACGGCAACTGGCCGGCAAGCGACGTCCGCGAGCGAAACACGGCCGGCTGTGACGATGGCGGGTACGCGGTTTCCTCCAGGCAACGATCAGTCCGGGTTCGCGCCGACTGGACTAAGTCAGGTCGGACAGCCCGCCATTACCGGCCGTACCAGCGGCACGAAGGCGGGTTCCCTGGGGACGAAAATAACGGCCGATAACGTTGTGCTTGTCGTGCTTCGTTAGCACGCGGATGTGTCGCGAAGCCATACGATTCGATCCTCGCTATGCGATCAGGGTAGGACTGGGCTATTGGTTGCCATCACGGTCGGTGTCAGTGACACGCGCCGGCGCTGGCTACCTTTGCCAGGCTCGCCAGCCACTCGATGTGGGTACGGCGAGCTCGCCCAGGCTATCCCACGTTCAGTCGTCGGTGATTGCGGCCACGGCCTCGGACAACGCAAGGCCGGCAGGTAGTGCCGCGCCAGCATGCACGGCAGAGTCGCGCCCGGCCTCTAACTTCGCCCCGCAGATGGCCGGCAGCCCACTCCAGTCCCTGCTTCAGTTGGCGCCAGGGCCTGAGGCGGTCGATCACTGGTCCAGCGTGCTCAAGCCGAAGCGATGAGCCGTAAGCGTCATACGGAGCGAGCCCCGCGTTCTCTACAGCTCGCTTGGCGGCCATAACGCCGCATTTCACTAAACTAGTGACTTTCAGCATCTGGTGAAAACGATATTTTCAGTGAAACTTTTGGCCGTATTTCAAAAATTATGGTACTTTCAGCGGATGTTGAAAGGGGTTCATTCAATGAAAGAGGCAGAAGCCCGTGCTGGCGAGGCGTTGCGACGGCTGCTTGAGAAGATCCCGATCCTTCAAATCGAAGACATCGAAGCCGCTGCTGTGTCCGGCGATTGGCGGCCGGACTTAGTCGCCCGGTTGCTCGTGGACGGGCGGGAGCACCTGCTCATCTGCGAGTACAAGTCGAACGGCCAGCCGCGGTACGCGCGTTCCGCGCTTTTAGAACTGCGTAATTACGTGGCGCAGCGAGCCCCGCAGGCGACGCCCGTCTTTATTGCACCCTACCTCTCACCTGCGGTGAGGCAATTGTGCGCAGAAATGGGTGTCGGCTATCTCGACCTGGAGGGAAACGCCCGGATAGCCTTCGGCGGCGTGTTCATCGAACGCATGGTGGCAGACAAGCCCGCTGCCGAACAACGCGAACTAAAGTCGCTGTTCAGACCGAAGTCGGCCCAGGTTTTACGCGCCATGCTGCGCGAGCCCGACCGTGCTTGGCGCGTCACCGAGTTGTCGGAAATCTCCGGAGTCAGCCTAGGGCACGTCAGCAATGTGCGCAACGGCTTGATTGATCGGGAATGGGCGAGCGCGTCGGACGATGGCCTCGTCCTCTCAGCGCCCGACGCGCTGCTTGACGCATGGCGGGACAGCTACACCCCGCCGGCAGGTGAGCGGCTGCGGTTCTACACGCCATTGCATGGCAGCGCGCTGGAAGGCGCGGCCCGCAATACGTTGGGCACACAAGACGGCCAGGGACATGCTGCCTTTGCGTCCTTTTCGGCCGCACAGTGGCTTGCGCCTTATGGGCGAACCGGCACCCACTACTTCTTCGCTGACGAAGATGGTCTGCACAAGCTCCAAGTCGCACTAAAGCTCTCGACTGTCTCCAAGGGCGAGAACGTGGTCGTCACCGTCCCAAAGGACCTGGGCCTGCTCGCTGACACACTCGAACCTGCACCGGGCGCGATTTGCACGAGCCCTGTCCAGACCTACCTTGATCTATCCATTGCGGGCGAACGCGGCGCTGAGGCCGCCGAGCACCTGCGCCAAGAAAGGCTCTCATGGCCCAAATGACACCCCAGGAACCACAGTCGGCCGCCGAGTACGACGACCGGACGACTGCAGCTGTGAAGTCGGTGCTGATCGAGATCGGCCAGATCCTTGGCAGCTTCAAGGGCAAGTTCGCCATCATTGGTGGAGCAGTTCCTTGGCTGCTGCTGGCTAACGAGGATATGCCACACGTCGGCACGCTCGACGTGGACGTAGGACTGGATGCGGAAGCACTCGGCGATGGCGAGTACGCGACCTTGATCGGCGCTCTTCAAGGCCATGGATACGCGCAGCGCGAGGGGCTTCGGCGCTTCCAGTTGGTTCGCCAGGTCACGACGCGAGATGGTGGGGAAGCGATCGACGTCGTGGTCGATTTCTTGATGCCGCGCGACGCGGAGATCGTCAAAAACAATCCCCCCTTGATTAGCGACTTCGCTGTGCAGCGGGCAGACGGCGCCGACTTGGCGATGCGGTTCTACCAGCTGGTCGCTGTGGCAGGGCCGATGCCCGACGGCGGAACCAACCGGGTGGAGATCGCGGTGTGTTCAATTCCCGCTCTTATTGCCATGAAAGGTCACGCACTGGCGGGCCGCTACAAGCAGAAGGACGCCTACGACATCTACTACTGCGTGCGAAACTACCCCGGCGGTATCGAGGTGCTGGCACAGGAATGTTGCCTACTGCTGGGGCACGCCAGTGGCGAGCGCGGTTTCCGACACATCGCCGACAAATTCGACACCTTCGAGGGTTACGGACCCACCTGCGTAAGGCGCTTCGTCGAAGACACGCATGCGCTAGGCGATCGCACGCCAGAACAATGGCAGCAAGATGCGTTCGGGCAGATCGACGCGCTGCTGCGCGCCATGGCGCTGCGAGGTTGAGTCGTGGACTACGCGAGACTTCGCAATCCGCTGGAGCCTCTCGTCACCGCGCTGAAGGATGCCGGCACCCAAAGCACGTACGAGGAGCAGCTACGGGTCGGCGGCAGCACAGGGGCCAGAGGCACTAGTCTTCGCGCGGAACCAGAATTTTCACATAACGCCTGATCTAGACCTTTTCGTTGGCCGCGGCCTTCGGCTTCCCCTACCTCAGACCGCGATGACGTATTGCCAAAGCGCCATTGCGCCAACGTTCACGGCGACAGTGCCCCAGAACGTAACTTGGAATTTCCGCTTCTGGTTTTTGTGTCGAAGCA
>NZ_JFJW01000038.1:0-62192 GCF_000611125.1 Cupriavidus sp. SK-4 | reverse complement strand
ACCGCACGTACGGTGGTAATGGTATGGACGCTGATCGTCAGCCGCGTGCCGGCCACGCTGGAACTGGCCGTGACGGCGCTGCTGCTGTCGCTGGGCATCGGCATCCCGATGGGCGTGTTTGCTGGCCTGAAGCCGCATAGCCGGCTGGCGCGGATGCTGATGGTGTGCTCGCTCGGCGGCGTGATCATGCCGACCTTCTGGATCGGCATGATCGGCATCCTGGTGTTCTCGGTGAACCTGGGCTGGCTGCCATCGGGCGGGCGCGGGCCGGTCAGCACGGTGCTGGGCGTGCCGCTGTCGGTGACCAGCTGGGAGGGCATGCGCTTCCTGCTGCTGCCGGCGCTGACGCTGTCGCTGTTCAAGATCTCGCTGGTCGCGCGCCTCACCGAGGCCGGCACGCGCGAAGTGGCGGGTCAGGAGTACATCAAGTTTGCCCGCGCCAAGGGCGTGGGCGGCGCCGCGGCTGGTGCTGCGCCACGTGGTGCCCAATGTGCTGATCCCGATCGTCACCGTGGTCGGCCTGGAGTTCGGCCACCTGATCGCGTTCTCGGTGGTGACCGAGTCGGTGTTCTCCTGGCCCGGCATGGGCAAGCTGATCATCGATTCGGTGCTGGCGCTGGACCGCCCGGTGGTGGTGGCCTACCTGCTGGTCACGCTGGTGCTGTTCGTGGTGCTGAACCTGGTGGTCGACCTGCTCTACGTAGTGCTGGACCCGCGCCTGCGGCACAAGCCGGCCTAGACACCGCGTCCGCTGCCGCTTTTCTCCCTCCAAAAGAACGAGACTGAACCGATGTCCCTGCCTGTATCTGAAGCCGACACTGCCGTGCCCGCGCTTGCGCCGGCCGCGGCGGAACCGGCGCCTGCCGCCGCGCCGCCTGCGGCACGGCCCTCGCTGCTGCGGCGCTTCTGCGCCAACCGCGTCTCTGCCGCCGCGCTGGCATTGCTGGTGGCGCTGCTGCTGGTGGCCGTGCTGGCCCATGTGATCAGCCCGCAGAATCCCTATGACCTCGCCACGGTGTCGGTGATCGATTCCGAACTGCCGCCGGGCAGCGTCGGCTACGAAGGACAGTCGCATTACTGGCTGGGCACGGACGGCGCCGGGCGCGACCTGCTCAGCGCCATCTTCTACGGCATCCGTATCAGCGTGGGCGTCGGCGTGATCAGCGCGGTGGTGGCGCTGATGGTGGGTAGCGCCGTGGGCCTGGCCGCGGCGTACTTCGGCGGGGTGGCGGATGCCGCCATCATGCGCGTGGTCGACCTGCAGCTGAGCCTGCCCGCGGTGCTGGTGGCGCTGATCCTGCTGGCGGTGCTGGGGCAGGGCGTGGACAAGACCCTGCTGGCGCTGGTGATCGTGCAGTGGGCCTACTTTGCCCGCACCGTGCGCGGCGCGGCGCAGGTGGAGCGGCGCAAGGAATATGTCGAGGCCGCGCTCGGCCAGGGTTTGCCGGCGCTGCGCGTGATGTTCCGCCATATCCTGCCCAACTGCATGGCGCCGCTGGTGGTGACCGGCACGCTTCAGATCGCGCATGCGATCACGCTGGAGGCCACCATGAGCTTCCTTGGCATCGGGCTGCCGCGCACGCAGCCGTCGCTGGGCATGCTGATCGCCAATGGCTTCGAATACATGCTGTCGAACAAGTACTGGATCAGCATCTTCCCGGGCGTGGCCCTGGTGCTGCTGATCGGCTCGGTCAACCTGGTGGGCGACCGCCTGCGCCGCGTGCTCAATCCGCGGCTGGAAGGGTAAGGAGCCCGGCATGGCACTACTGGAAGTTACCGGCCTGAGCACCAGCTTCGCGCTCGCGCGCGGGGCGGTGAAGGCGGTGGATGGCGTGTCGTTTGCGCTGGAGCCGGGCGAGATCCTCGGCATCGTCGGCGAGTCGGGCTCGGGCAAGTCGGTGACGGCGTTCTCGCTGATGAACCTGCTGGATCCGCCCGGGCGCGTCACTGGCGGCTCGGTCCGCTTCAAGGGACAGGAGCTGCTGGCGTGTTCGCCGCGCCAGTGGCAGGCGCTGCGCGGCGACCGCATCGCGATGGTGTTCCAGGACCCGATGATGTCGCTCAACCCGGTGATGCGCGTGGGTGACCAGCTGGCCGAGACCGTGCTGGTGCATCACCGCTGCACCCGCGCGCAAGCGCACGCGCAGGCAGTTGACGTGCTCACGCGCGTGGGCATCCCGGCGCCGGAGGAGCGCATGCGCGCCTACGGTGACACCGTGACCACGGTCGGCATCGGCATCCAGCACAAATTCTGATAATGGCTCTTCCTTATTCGCTGACTGACCCGGCCGGCACGGCGCTGCCGCTGGTGGTGGACTTCCCGCACAGCGGGCTGGTGCATGCCGAGACCCTGCCGCTGGCGGCGCCTCCCGAAGCCCTGCTGACGGGCTGGGACGCTTATGTCGACCAGTTGTTCGCGCATGCGCCGATGGTGGGCGGCACGCTGCTGTGCGCGGGCTTTCCGCGCTGGATGGTGGATGTCAACCGCGCCCGCGATGACATCGATCCGGCGCTGATCGACGGCGCCATGCCCTATGCCGTGCAGCCCAGCGACAAGTCCGGGCGCGGCATGGGCGTGCTGCGCCGGCTGGCGCTGCCGGGCGTGCCGGTGTACGCGGCGCCGCTGTCGCCGGACATGGCGGAGTACCTGCTGAAGACCTACTACGATCCCTACCACGCCGCGCTGTCCGGCCTGCTGGCACAGCATCATGCGCGCTCGGGCACGGTGTGGCATATCGATTGCCATTCGATGAAGTCGCGCGGCAATGCGATGAACGTGGACAATGGTGCGGAGCGGCCTGACTTTGTGATCAGCAACGGCGACGGCGCCACTTGCTCGCCGGCGTTTATCGAGCTGGTGGCGCAGTGCCTGCGCGGCTACGGCTACCGGGTGGGAATCAACTGGCCGTACAAGGGCGCGGAGCTGATCCGCGCCTATGCCGACCCGGCGCACGGCCGCCACAGCCTGCAGATCGAAATCAACCGCGCGCTCTATATGGACGAGGCAAGGTTCTCGCAGCACGGCGGCTTCGCCGTGCTGCGCGGCCATCTCGACCAGTTGCTGGAGGAGGTGGCGGCATATATCCGCGAGGCGCTGGCGCGATGATGGCGCGCGCGCTCAGATCACCTTGCCGGGATTCATCAGCCCCTGCGGATCGAGCGCTCCCTTGATCGCGCGCATCATCGCCAGCTCGACCTCGCTCTTGTAGAGCCGGTTTTCCTCGCGCTTGAGCTGGCCCAGCCCGTGCTCGGCGGAAATCGAGCCGTTATGCGAGCGCACGCTGTCGTGCACGATGCGGTTGACCTGGTCCTGGTGCGCCAGGAAGGCGTCATGGTCGACGCCTTCCGGCGGCGACACGTTGTAGTGCAGGTTGCCGTCGCCGAGATGGCCGAAAGTCACCATGCGCGCGCCGGGGAAGGCGTTCTGCAGCAGCGCGTCGGTGGTCTCGATAAAGTCCGCCACGCGTGACACCGGCACGGCGATATCGTGCTTGATGTTCTTGCCGTCTTCCACCTGCGCCAGCGGGATATGCTCGCGCAGGTTCCAGAAATCGCGCGACTGCTGCACCGATTCCGCCACCACCGCGTCGGCGACCACGCCGGCATCGAAGGCGGCCGACATCATGGTTTCGAAGATGCCGCGCGCATGGGCTTCGCTTTCGCTGTCGGACAGTTCCAGCAGCACCAGCTGCGGGTGGATGTCTGCGAACGGATAGCGCAGCTGCGGGAAGTGCCGCGTCACCAGCGTCATGCTGAGCGCGGACATCAGCTCGAACCCGGTCAGCATGGCGCCCGCATGCGATTGTGCGATGGCCAGCAGAGCCAGCGCGGCGCGCGGGCTCTGCACCGCGGCCAGCGCGGTGACCGAGGCGCGCGGCAGCGGGAACAGCTTCATCACCGCCGCGGTGATGATGCCGAGCGTGCCTTCGGCGCCGATAAAGAGGTCGCGCAGGTCGTAGCCAGTGTTGTCCTTGCGCAGCCCGCGCAGGCCGTGCCAGATCTCGCCCGACGGCGTCACCACTTCCAGGCCCAGGCACAGCTCACGCGTGTTGCCGTAGCGCAGCACCGCGGTGCCGCCGGCATTGGTCGACAGGTTGCCGCCGATGGTGCAGCTGCCTTCGGCCGCCAGGCTCAGCGGAAACAGCCGGCCGTGCTCGCGCGCCACGTCCTGCAGGTGCTGCAGCACCACGCCGGCCTCGACCGTGATGGTGTTGTTGAGCGGATCGACCTGGCGGATGCGGTGCAGCCGCTGCAGCGAGACCACCACCTGCTCGTGCCCGGCCACCGGCGTGGCGCCGCCGCACAGGCCGGTATTGCCGCCTTGCGGCACCACGGCGATCTTGTGCGCATGGCAGGCATGGACCACCTCCGCGACCTCCTCGGTGGTGCCGGGGCGCAGCACCGCCAGCGCCTCGCCGCGATAGCGTTTGCGCCAGTCGGTCAGGTAGGGTGCCTTGTCGGCTGCATCGGTCAGCACGTGCTGCGCACCCAGCGCGGCGCGGCACAGTGCGAGGAAGGAGTCTTGAGGCGAGGTCATGGCGATGGCGGAGTGGGGGTCAGGACTTGGGCGCGGCTGGCTTGCCGGCCGCCCGGGCGCGGCGCTTGTAGGGGCGCAGGTACAGGATGGTGCTGGTGAAGAACACCAGCGTCAGCGCCACCTCCACCCACGCCAGCGTGGACGAGGGCGCGCGGTCGCTGGTGGCGCGCACGATGCCCTCGGTGAAGAACAGCAGGATCAGCATCGACGACCACTGCATGGTGTAGCGGTTGCGCGTCAGCACGCCACGCAGCGGCAGCAGCAGCGGCAGGAACTTGATGATCAGCCACGATCCCCCGGGGCGCAGCGGCGCCAGGAACCATTCCCAGGCAATGCACAGCACCATCAGCGCCAGCAGGCTGCCCACGCTGAACCGGTACAGCCAGGGACTGTGCAGCGCCTGGTCGCTCTCGGGGATGGGGCTCATGCCGCGCCTCCCGCCAGGCGCAGCGCGGTCTGCGCCAGCCGCCGGCCCATGGCGACGGCCAGTCCCGATTCGTCTTCCGTGACCGGGCCGCGGTTGTCGCCGTGGGCATGGTGGCTGGGGCCGTAGGGCGTGCCACCGGAGGCCGTGGTCATCAGGCCCTTCTCGGAATACGGCAGGCCCAGGATCAGCATGCCGTGGTGCAGCAGCGGCAGCATCATCGACAGCAGCGTGGTTTCCTGCCCGCCGTGCAGGCTGCCGGTGGCGGTGAACACGCAGGCCGGCTTGCCGGTCAGCGCACCCGACAGCCACTGCGCCACGGTGCCGTCCAGGAAGTACTTCATCGGCGCGGCCATGTTGCCGAAGCGGGTGGGGCTGCCCAGGGCCAGGCCGGCGCATTCCTCCAGGTCGCGCAGCTCGGCATAGGGCGGGCCGTCGGCCGGGATATCGGACGCGGTGGCCTCGCACACGGTGGAAACCGGCGGCACCGTGCGCAGCCGGGCCTGGGCGCCGGGGACGCTGTCGATACCGTTGGCAATCAGTTCGGCAAGTTTGCGGGTGCTGCCGTGGCGGCTGTAATACAGGACGAGGATGTCGGTCATGGAGCGGGATGGCCGGCGGTGGCGGGGTGGTGTTGCGCGAAGGGTGCCGGAAGCAATGCGCGTATTATAGATGCGCCCCCCGCGCCATCTCCCCTCGGCTTCGCGCCCCCGGTGCCGCGGGCCGCCTGTTTATCCGTCAGAACCAGATCCAGGAGGTTGTTTGCGCATGATTGGACCCCGCGTTGCCCGCCTGCGCCGGGAATGGAACCTGCAGAAGGTACGCGCCCTGGCGCGTTATGCGCTGCGCCGCGCCGGCGAAGACCGGCTGCCGCAGGTCTCGGCCAGCCTGACCTTCACCACCGTGCTGGCCGTGGTGCCGGTGCTGACGGTGGCGTTCGCGCTGCTGGCTGCGTTCCCGGTGTTCCGCGACTTCCGCAACGCCATCGAGGCGTTCCTGTTCCAGAACCTGATCCCCGGCAACGTCAGTGAATCGATCCAGCGCTACCTCGGCATGTTCGCCAAGAGCGCGCGCGGGCTGACCGCAATGGGCCTGGGCGGGTTGATGGTCACCTCGGTGCTGACCATGCTGACCGTGGAAGACGCGCTCAACGCGATCTGGCGCGTCAAGCAGCGCCGCCCGCTGGCGCAGCGGGTGCTGGTGTTCTGGGCGGTGCTGACCTTCGGGCCGGTGCTGATCGGCGCGAGCCTGTCGATCAGCTCCTACCTGATCTCGGTCTCGGCGGGCTATGTCGGCACCATGCCGGTGGGGCTGGGGCTGCTGGTGGGCGCGACGCCGGTGCTGCTGTCGGCGCTGGCCTTCGCCTTCCTGTACACGGCGGTGCCGAATGCCTATGTCGAATGGCGCGATGCCATCGTGGCCGGCCTGGTGGCGGCGGTCGCGTTCGAGTTCGCCAAGCGCGGTTTCGGCTATTTCATCACCGAGATCCCGGCCTATACCGCGGTCTACGGCACCTTCGCCGCGTTGCCGCTGTTCCTGCTGTGGATCTACCTGAGCTGGCTGGTGACGCTGCTGGGTGCGACCATTGCCGCCAACCTGCCGGTGATCCGGCAGGGCTACTGGCGCCGCCGCACCTTTGCCGGCAGCGAGTTCTTCGATGCGCTGGGCGTGCTGCTGCTGCTTTACCGCGCGCGCGACGAGGTGCCGCGCAGCGTTGGCGAACTGGACCTGGGCCGCAAGCTGCGGGTCGAGGCCGATTACCTGTCGGACCTGCTGGGCAAGCTCAAGGCCATGCATTTGGTCGGGCGCTTGCAGCAGGAGCGTGGTCAGGCTCATTGGGCACTGCTGTGCAATCCGTCACAGGTGACGTTGCGCACGCTGCATGACCGGCTGGTGCTGAACCTGCCGCGGTTGCCGCGCACCGCGCTGGCGCAGCAGCTGCAAGGGGCGGATGCGCTCAAGTCGGTCCTGGACAATCCGCAGCTGGATCAGACGCTGGAGGCGGTGTTCCGGCAGCAGCCGGCCGATCTGCCGCCGACTGAAGGGGATGGGGGGAGCCACCCGCAGCGGCGCACGCTGGAAGTGGTCCCGCCGGGCTGGCATGGCCAGGTGTAGGGCCCGGCCCCTGCGACAGTGAAGTTGCTTAGAACGGAATCCTGCCCCGCCAGATATCGGCATACATCACCCAGTCTCCCATCAGGCTGTAAACCGGATGCCGGAACGTCGCCGGCCGGTTCTTCTCGAAACCAAAGTGCCCGACCCAGGCAAAGGCGTAACCTGCCAGCACAGCGGCCAGCAGCCACCACGCATTGCCGGTAACCACCAGCGCCACCAGGCACAGCAGCGCGACCGTCGACCCGGCAAAATGCAGCCGCCGGCAGGTACGGTTCTGGTGTTCGCTCAGGTAGTAGGGATAAAAGGCCGCGAAGTTCTCGAACTCGCGCGCGCGGGCGTGGGCCATGGCTGTCTCCGGCAGGTCTGGTCTTGTGCAGTGTAGACCTTCTGCGCCGAGGTGCCGGGAGGCTGGCCGCCGGCGTGGCCGGCCAGCCATCCAGGGCCAGGTTTAGCCGGCCGCGACCACTTTGCGCGCAAACGCCGCCAGCGCGTCCAGCACTTCATCGGGGCGTTCGCCCATCAGCGCGTGGCCGCACGGCACCGTGACCAGGCTTGCCTTGGCCATCTTGCCGGCCAGCGCCTGGGCCGCCTTGGGCGATGTCATCATGTCCTTGGTGCCGGTGATGAAGAGCGCGGGGCAGGCCACCGCGGCCGCGGCTTCTTCGCCATGGGCGTAGGCATTGCAGGCCGAGAAGTCATTGTGGAACACATGGGCCTGCGGGTTGTTGCGCGACACGCGCTCCATCAGCCGCTGGCTGCCGCCGTGCATCCACGCGCCCGGCCCGGGCGAAGACGGCTTGTTGGCCAGGCTAGAATGCGACCAGGTGTTGACCATGGCGATGGCCTCGCCCTCGCGGTTGAGCGAAGCGTCCAGCAGCGCGTCCGAGACCTTCATCGGGTAGGCCGTTGCCAGCAGGCCGATGCCGCGCACCGCCTGCGCATGCCGCGCCGCGCATTCCAGCGCGATCAGCGAACCCATGCTGTGGCCGAACACGAAGGCCGGCGCCTTTACGCCGGCGGCCGCCACCAGCGCCATGACCCAGTCGGCCATGGCCTCGACGGTGGCCAGCGGCGCGCCCTTGCTGCGGTTGTGGCCCGGCAGGTCCACCGCCAGCACCGAGAAGCCATGGTTGGCAAACCAGCGCGTCTGCAGGGCCCACACGCTGTGGTCGTTCTGCGCGCCGTGGACGAACACGGCACAGGGCAGGGCGGGATTGAAGGGTTTGCCGCCGGTATAGGCGTAGGCCGGCTGGCCTGCAATGGTCAGTTCCATCAGGCTTGCCCTCCCTTGCCGCTCATCGCCTTCTCAGCCGCCTTCAGGCCGCGCTTGAGGTCGTCGATCAGGTCATCCGGGTCTTCCAGCCCGATCGACAGCCGGATCGTGCCCTCGGTGATGCCGGCCGACTGCAGCGCCGCCGCGTCCATGCGGAAGTGCGTGGTCGAAGCCGGGTGGATCACCAGCGAGCGCGCGTCGCCGACGTTGGCTAGGTGCGAGAACAGCGACATGCTCTCGATGAAGCGCTGGCCGGCGATGCGATTGCCCTTCAGGTTGAAGCTGAACACCGCGCCGCAGCCGCGCGGCAGCAGGCGCTTGGCCAGTTCGTAGTCGGGGTGCGATTCCAGTTCCGGGTAGGACACCGATTCCACCATCGGGTGCGAGACCAGGAACTGCACCACCTTGCGGGTGTTGTCGACATGGCGGCTCATGCGCAGCGGCAGCGTCTCAACGCCCTGCAGCAGCTGCCAGGCGGCCATCGGGTTCATGCAGGCGCCGAAGTCGCGCAGGCCCTCGCGGCGCGCGCGCAGCAGGAACGGCGCCACGGTGCTTTCCTCGGTGAACACCATGTTGTGGAAGCCCTCGTACGGCTCGGACAGCTCCGGGAAGCGGCCCGAGGCCTCGAAGTCGAAGGTGCCGCCTTCCACCAGCACGCCGCCGATGGTGGTGCCGTGGCCGCCGAGGAACTTGGTGGCCGAGTGGTAGAGCAGGCCGGCGCCGTGATCGAACGGGCGCAGCAGGTAGGGCGTGGTGAAGGTGGAATCCACCAGCAACGGGATGCCGTTGTCCTGGCCCAGCTGCGCCAGCGTCGGGATGTCCAGCACGTCCAGCCCCGGGTTGCCCAGGGTCTCGCCGAACAGCAGCCGGGTATTGGGCCGGATCGCGGCGCGCCAGGCGTCGATGTCGCGCGCCTTGACAAAGGTGGTCTCGATGCCGAAGCGGCGCAGCGTGTAGTGCAGCAGGTTGTGCGAGCCGCCGTACAGCGCCGACGAGGCCACCACGTGCGAGCCCGCGCCCATCAGCGTGGCCACCGCCAGGTGCAGCGCGGCCTGGCCCGAGGCCGTGGCGACGGCGCCGGCGCCGTTCTCCAGCGCGGCGATGCGCTCTTCCAGCACGGCCACGGTGGGGTTGGATATACGGGAGTAGACGTGCCCCGCGCGCTCCATGTTGAACAGCGACGCGGCGTGCTCGCTGTCGCGGAACACGAAGGACGTGGTCAGGTGAATGGGGGTGGCGCGGGCCCCGGTAGCAGGGTCTGGCGCGGCGCCGGCGTGCAGCGCCAGCGTGTCGAATCGGGTTCCGGACATGGTCGGTCGGCCTTGAGTTGTCTCCGGCCAGCATCGTAGCACCGTGCGCGCGCCGGCGCCCGCAAACCGGCCTCCCGCTTTACTTTGACGGCGGGTTTGGGCTAGGATCGGCCAACGGGGCGCCGTGAGGCAGCGCGCGCCCGCACACCCATAGACAGATAACAATGTGACCGGTATCGCCCCCTGTGCCCCCGGCCGGAGCGATGCCCTCAGTTTGAGCGCAGGCAGCGGAGACCAACATGAAAGTCAGCGACATCCTCCAGATCAAGGGCAATACGCTCTATACCGTGACGCCTGACGCCTCCTTGCTGGTAGCCGTCCACACCATGGCCGAGCACGATATCGGCTCGCTGGTGGTGATGGAGTATGGCGACCTGGTCGGCATGCTGACCTTCCGCGAGATCATCGAGACGCTGGCCCGCAATAACGGCAACGTCGGCACCACCAGCATCCGCAAGGTGATGGACGATGCGCCGCTGACCTGCACCATGGAGACCGACATCAACGAGGTCCGCCGCATGATGCTGGAGCGTCACACCCGCTACCTGCCGGTGCTCGACAACCGCACGCTGATGGGCGTGATCTCCTTCTATGACGTCGCCAAGGCCGTGGTCGAGGACCAGAGCTTCGAGAACAAGATGCTCAAGGCCTATATCCGCGACTGGCCGGAAGAGCGCGCCGAGTGATGGCGCCGGGCCGCCCGGGCTGAAGCTTTCTTCGGAAATACCCTCGGTTGGCGCCACGCGGCCGTGGCGGGGTGGCGGCCGAACCCCGGCTACGGCACACTAGCCGGCGTTCCCATTTCCGCGGCGGTCCCTGACCGACCGGCCCATCCATGAGCCAACCCAGCCAGTTCCGACTGCTCGGCCTGCGCCGCTTCGCCCCGTTCTTCTGGACCCAGTTCCTGGGGGCGATGAACGACAACGTCTTCAAGGTCGCCTTCACCTCGCTGGTGACCTACCACACGGCGCTGTTCGAGGGCGTGGACGCGCGCAGCGCGGCCTTCCTGATCTCGGCCATCTTTATCGCGCCGTTCGTGCTGTTTTCCGCCACCAGCGGGCAGATTGCCGACAAGCTGGAGAAGTCGCGCCTGATCCGGCTGGTCAAGTCGCTGGAAATCGCCATCATGGTGCTGGGCCTGGCCGGCTTTGCCTGGCACAGCGCGCCACTGCTGTACGCCGGCACTTTCCTGATGGGGCTGCATTCCACGCTGTTCGGGCCGGTCAAGTTTGCCTACCTGCCGCAGCACCTGGATGAAAGCGAGCTGGTCGGCGGCAACGGCATGGTGGAGATGGGCACCTTTGTCGCGATCCTGTTCGGGACGCTGATCGGCGGCGAACTGGCCGGGCTGCAGCAGGGCGGAACCATCGTGGGGCCGATGTACGTGGGCGCAGTGTGCGTGGTGATCGCCGTGGCGGGGCGGCTGGTGTCGGGCCGCATCCCGGTCTCGCCGGCGCCGCAGCCGGACCTGCGCATCAACTGGAACCCGTTCTCCGAGACCTGGCGCAACCTGGTGCTGGCGCGCGGCAACCGCACGGTATTCCTGAGCCTGCTCGGCATTTCGTGGCTGTGGTTCCTGGGCGCCACCTTCCTGACCTCGTTCTTCAGCTATGCCAAGGATGTGCTGGGCGGCGACCAGAACGTGGTGACGCTGCTGCTGGCGGTGTTCTCGCTGGGCATTGGCACCGGTTCACTGCTGTGCGAGCGCTTGTCCGGGCGCCATGTCGAGATCGGCCTGGTGCCGTTCGGCTCGATCGGCATGACCGTGTTCGCGGTCGACCTGTACTTTGCCAGCCAGGGGCAGGCACCCGTGGCGCTGAGCGGCATCGGCGGCTTCCTGGCCGAGCCGCGCCACTGGCGCGTGCTGGTGGACCTGTTCCTGCTGGCCATGTTCGGCGGCTTCTACAGCGTGCCGCTGTACGCGTTGATCCAGAGCCGCAGCGCGCCCACGCACCGCGCCCGCATCATCGCCGCCAACAACATCCTGAACAGCTTCTTCATGATTGCCGCGTCTCTGCTGGGCGTGGCGATGACGCGGGCGGGCTACAGCATCCCGCAGCTGTTCCTGGTGGTGGGGCTGCTCAATGCGGTGGTGGCGGTCTATATCTACTCGCTGGTGCCGGAATTCCTGCTGCGCTTTATCGCGTGGATCCTGGTCCATACCCTCTACCGGCTGCGCCGCGTCAATGCCGAGCGCATTCCCGCCGACGGCCCGGCCGTGCTGGTCTGCAACCACGTCAGCTTTGCCGACGCGGTGGTGCTGATGGCCTGCAGCCCACGCCCGGTGCGCTTCCTGATGGACCACAACATCTTCAAGGTGCCGCTGCTGTCGTGGTTCTTCCGCCAGGCCCGCGCGATCCCGATCGCGCCGGCGCACGAGAATCCGGACATGCTCAAGCGCGCCTATGACAGCGTGGCGCAGGCGCTGGGCGAGGGGGATCTGGTCTGCATCTTCCCCGAAGGCAAGATCACCGCCACCGGCGAGATCAACCCGTTCAAGCAGGGCGTGCAGCAGATCATCCGGCGCACGCCGGTGCCGGTGGTGCCAATGGCGCTGCGCGGGCTGTGGGGCAGCTTCTTCTCGCGCAAGGGGGCACCGGCGATGTCGCGGCCGTTTCGGCGCGGCATCCTGAACCGGCTGGAACTGGTGGTGGGCGAGCCCGTGCCGCCCGAGGCCGCCACCCCGGAAGGGCTGCAGCGGATGGTGCAGGCCCTGCGCGGCGACTGGCGCTGAATCCGTAGTGCGGAACCCGAAACCACGATGATCACGCTCTATACCTTTGGCCCCGCCTTCGGGCTGCCCGACGCCAGCCCCTTCGTCACCAAGGCCGAGATGCTGCTCAAGCTGGCCGGCCTGCCTTACCAGGCGCGCCGCGGCAGCCTGCGGCGCGCGCCCAAGGGCAAGCTGCCCTACCTGGACGACATGGGCAGGATCGTGGCGGATTCCACCATGATCCGCTGGCATATCGAGAAGACCTACCACATCGACTTCGACGCCGGCCTGAGCGCGGCCGAGCGCGGCATCGCCTGGGCCGCCGAGAAGCTGATGGAAGACCACCTGTACTGGGCGGTGGCGCGGGTGCGCTGGCTGGACCAGGCCAACTTCGACAAGGGGCCGGCCCAGTTCTTCCGCGGCGTGCCGGCGCCGGTACGCGGCCTGGCCGAGCGCCTGGTGCGCTACAAGGTGCGCAAGACGCTGTGGGGGCAGGGCCTGGGCCGGCATAGCGAAGAAGACCTGGTGGCGCTGGCCAGCAAGGGCGTGACCTCGATTGCCGACATCCTCGGCGACAAGCCCTACCTGATGGGCAACGCGCCGTGCGGGGCCGACGCCACGCTGTTTGCCTTTGCCGGCAGCCTGCTGTGCCCCGTATTCGACACTCCGATCCGCACCGCGGCCGAGGGGCATGCCAACCTGGTGGCCTATATGGAGCGCATGCGCGCCGAGTTCTACCCCGAACTGGCGCTGGAAAGCGCCGCCGCCTGAGCCTGTCGGGCCGCCCTGCGGCCGCCCGAGGCCCGCCATTGGCCTTACAATGGAGGCCGTCCCCAATTCCTGTGCGGTTTCCATCATGTCCGGCAATACCCTTGGCCTGCTTTTCACTGTTACCACCTTCGGCGAATCGCACGGGCCCGCCATCGGCGCGGTGGTGGACGGCTGCCCGCCGGGCATGGCGCTGACCGAGGCCGACATCCAGGGCGACCTGGACCGCCGCCGGCCCGGCACCTCGCGCCACGTCACGCAACGCCAGGAAGCCGACCAGGTCGAGATCCTGTCCGGCGTGTTCGAGGGCAAGACCACCGGCACCCCGATCTGCCTGCTGATCCGCAATACCGACCAGCGCAGCAAGGACTACGGCAATATCGTCGAGACCTTCCGCCCGGGCCATGCCGACTACACCTACTGGCAGAAGTACGGCATCCGCGACCACCGCGGCGGCGGCCGCTCGTCGGCGCGCCTGACCGCGCCGGTGGTGGCGGCCGGGGCGGTGGCCAAGAAATGGCTGCGCGAGCAGTACGGCACCGAGATCCGGGGCTATATGTCGCAGCTGGGCGAGATCGCCGTGCCGTTCACGGACTGGTCGCATGTGCCGCAGAACCCGTTCTTCGCGGCCAACGCCGACATCATCCCTGAACTGGAAACCTATATGGACGCGCTGCGCCGCGACGGCGACTCCGTCGGCGCGCGCATCGAGGTGGTGGCCAGCAACGTGCCGGTCGGCCTGGGCGAACCGCTGTTCGACAGGCTCGACGCCGACATCGCCCACGCCATGATGGGCATCAACGCGGTCAAGGGCGTCGAGATCGGCGCCGGCTTCGACAGCGTGGCCCAGCGCGGCAGCGTGCATGGCGACGAGCTGACCGCCGAGGGCTTCCGCACCAACAATTCCGGCGGCGTGCTGGGCGGCATTTCCACCGGCCAGGACGTCACCGTGTCGCTGGCGATCAAGCCGACGTCTTCCATCCGCACCCCGCGCGAATCGATCGACAAGGCCGGCAATGCCGCCACCGTCGAGACCTTCGGCCGCCACGACCCGTGCGTGGGCATCCGCGCCACGCCGATCGCCGAGGCCATGCTGGCGCTGGTGCTGATCGACCACGCCCTGCGCCACCGCGCCCAGTGCGGCGACGTCAAGGTCGATACGCCGCGCATTCCCGCGCAGGCGGGCCAGACCCCTTGAGCTGACCTCGCGTTGGCCACGCCTTTCGCGGGCGGCGGCGCCACCGGCGCTGGCCGCCCCGACTACGCCCGTTTCGGGCTCTTCTATCTTGGCTACTACGGCTACGTCGGCCTGATTTCGCCGTACGTCAGCCTGTATTTCGCCGACCGCGGCTTCAACCCGGTGCAGATCGGCGTGCTGATGGCGAGCTTCCAGGTCAGCCGCATTTTCGGGCCCTACCTGTGGGGCTGGCTGTCCGACGTGATGCACACGCGCGTGCGCATCCTGCGCGTGAGCGCGTTCACCTCGTTGCTGGCCTTCCTGATGCTGCCGGGTGTCGGCAGCTACGGCGGCATGATGGCGATGATGCTGACGCTGAGCCTGTTGACCAGCGCGATGTCGCCGCTGGGCGATGCCCTGACCATCTCCACGCTGCGCCGCCACGGCGCCTTCGACCATAGCTACGGCCGCATCCGCATGTTCGGCTCGGTCGGCTTTATCGGCGCGGTGCTGGCCGGCGGGGCGCTGTTCGAGGCGGTCGGCATGCGCGCCTTCCCGTGGGTGGCCAGCACGCTGCTGGCGATCCTGGCAGGGGTGGTGCTGACCATGCATGACGCCGCCGACGACGGCCCGCGCACGGCGCCGCCGCGCGCCTTGCCGCTGCTGCGCCGCCCGGACGTGGCCTGGTTCCTGGCTTCAGCCTTCCTGATGATGTTCGCGCACGCCGCGCTCTATGTGTTCTATTCGCTGTGGCTGGCACAACTGGGCTACAGCAAGTTCGCCATTGGCGTGATGTGGACCATCGGCGTGGTGGCCGAGATCGTTTTCTTCTACTACCAGGGCCTGCTGTTCGCGCGCTATGCGCTGCGCACCATCCTGGCCGGCACCTTTGTGCTGGCGGCGCTGCGCTTCGGCCTGACCGGCTACCTTGCCCAGTTTGCCTGGCTCATGGCGCTGGTGCAGGTGCTGCACGCGGCCACCTTTGCCGCGCACCACAGCGCCAGCCTGAAGCGCTTGCAGGCCTGGTTTGCCGGGCCGTTGCAGGGGCGCGGGCAGGCGCTGTACACGGGCATTTCCTATGGCGTCGGCGGCACGCTGGGCGGGCTGGCGATGGGCTGGACCTGGAACGCGCTGGCGCCCGAGCATACCTTCGGGCTGGCCGCCATCGCCGCGGCGGCCGGCGCGTTCTGTGCCGTGATGAGCTTTCGCGCGGAAGGGGACGGCGCGGTTCAGGCCAGCGCCGCGCAGACCCGCTCGGCGATGGCCAGCGACGAGGTCAGCCCCGGCGACTCGATGCCGAACAGGTGAACCAGCCCCGGCACGCCGTGCACGGCGGGGCCGTCGATGCGGAAGTCCGCCGCAACCTCGTGCGGCCCGCTGATCTTGGGGCGGATGCCGGCATAGCCGGGTTGCAGCGCGCCGTCGGCCAGCCCCGGCCAGTAGCGGCGCACTTCGTCATAGAAGCCGTCGGCGTCGGCCGGGTCCACGCCGTATTCGATCTCGTCGATCCAGCGCACATTGGGGCCAAAGCGCGCCTGGCCGCCCAGGTCGATGGTCAGGTGCACACCCAGCCCGGCGGCCTCGGGCACCGGGTAGATCAGCCGTGAGAACGGCGCGCGCCCGGCCAGCGTGAAATAGCAGCCCTTGGCGTAGTACTGGGGCGGGATATGGGCCTCGGGCATGCCGTCGATGCGGCGCGCCAGTTCCGGCGCCGTCAGGCCCGCGGAATTCACCACCGTCTTCGCAAGCAGCGTGGTGCTGCCGCCATCCTCATTGCCAACCTCCAGCCGGATGCCGTCAGGCGTTACCGCGCCATTCAGCACCGGGGACTGTACCGCCAGCATGGCGCCGGCGTTCTCGGCGTCGCCCAGCAGGGCGGTCATCAGTCCGTGGCTGTCTACGATGCCGGTCGATGGCGAGAGCAGGGCGGCGTGGCATTGGAGATTCGGCTCGAGCGCCTGTGCTTCGGTGCGGGTCAGGAATTGCAGGTCACCGACACCGTTGGCAGCCGCCTTGGCGCGAATGCCGTCGAGCGTGGCCACCTGCGCCTCGCTCGTCGCCACGATCAGCTTGCCGCAGCGCTGGTGGGCGATGTGGTGCGACGCGCAGTAGTCGTACAGCATGGCCTTGCCGCGCACGCACAGCTGCGCCTTGAGCGAGCCGGCCGGATAGTAGATGCCGGCGTGGATGACCTCGCTGTTGCGTGCGCTGGTGATGGTGCCGAAGGCGTTCTCGGCTTCCAGGATGATCACTTCGCGGCCCTGCAGCGCGAGTGCGCGCGCCACCGCCAGTCCCACCACGCCGGCGCCGATGACGACGCAATCCACTGTTTCCATGGTTGTTCCTTGCTTCAATGTCTGTGTGTTCGGGGCTGGGGCCGGCAGGCCGAGGCGGGCGGCGGCGGCCGCTAGGTGCTGCTGCGCGGCACTGCGGGCGGCCGCGGCGTCGCCGGCGGCAATGGCTTCGGCCAGCGCCGCATGTTCCTGGTCGGCCGCGCGCGGCGCGCCTGTCGTCACGCTCAGCCGCGCGGTGTTCTCCCAGGCGCGCTGGCGCGCGGCCAGCATCTGCTGGCTGACGAAATCGGTCAGGCCGGTAAAGCAGGGGTTGTGGGCCGCTTCCGCAATGGCGTGGTGGAAGGCCATGTCGGCCGCGGCCGCGCTGGCCATGTCGCCCTGGCCGTCGGCCTGTGCCTGCATCGCCGCCAGCGCGGCCCGGATGGCGTCGATATCGGAATCGGAACGCCGCTGCGCGGCCATCTCGGCGCAGGCGGTTTCCACCACCCGGCGCAGTTCGAACAGCTGCGCCAGCGTCGGGCCGCCGTCGGGCGAGCTGGCCACGCGCCAGGCCTGGCCGCCCGGCGTCTCCGACACATAAGCGCCCGAGCCCTTGCGCGTCACCAGCACGCCATCGGCCTTCAGCTGGGCGATGGCCTCGCGCACGATCGGCCGGCTCACGCCGAAGGTATCGGCCAGGCTCGTCTCCGCTGGCAGGCGCGCGCCCGCGCCGTAGCGGCCGGCGAGGATGTCGTCGTGCAGGGTCTGGGCAATGCGGCTGGCGAGCGAGGCCGGGCGGGGCAGGATGGTCATGGCTAGATATGTCAGGCTGTCAGACAGATTTTGCTGATTTTCGGCCTAACTTTGCGACGCGTCAAGGCCTCCGTAGGGAGCGAATGCTACACATGCGGTCTTAGTCAATCGCCAAGTGCTTAATTTCGCCGCTCCGGCGCCGATAGAAGCCTGATACAGGTGGCGGATCCTGCGCGTCAGCTCCGCCCAGGGCTTGCCATGCCCCATGGCATCCAATGCCGGGGCCTACTGCGAACAGCCATGATCCAGCTCACACCTAACGATCTTCCCGTCGGATACCCGCTGCCCTGGTCATTGCTCGATGGCGAGGGCAACCTGGTGCTCGGCAGCGGCAGTGTCATTCCCGATGAACGCGACCTGGCGCTGGTGTTCCGCCATGGCGTGGTCTGCCGCGAAGATGGCCACGACGATGCCGATGACGAACTGCGCCCGGCCACCGGGCCGCTTGGCCTGCAGGTCGGCACGCTGCTGCATGTCAAGCATGAGGGCGAGGCCGCGCGCCCGGCCGCCAGCCGCCTAATCGGTTTTATCGAGCAGGGCCTGTTCGTCACCTGGCCGCAGCTCGNGGGCGGGCGCGCCCTGCCGCTGCAGGCGGGCGATGCCGTGCTGCTGCGCGGCTTCTCCGGACAGGCCATCCACAGCTTCACCTCGACCATCACCGCCGTGTGCCGCAGCCCGTTTCGCTACCTGGTGCTGTCGGCGCCGGTGCAGAAGCACGCAACGCCGGTACGCAAGGCCGCGCGCGTGCCTACCCGGCTGGCCGCCTACCTGACCGAGCCCGGCGATGACGACGGCATCGACACCGGCACGGCGCGGCTGGCGCTGCTGTCCGACCTCAGCACCGGCGGCGCGCTGGTGCAGACCACTGCGCCGGCGCCGGCGCCGGGCAGCCGCGTACGGCTGCGCTTCAAGATGCGCACGGCGTCGCTGGACAGCGAGGTCATCATCGACGGCTGGGTCCGCCTCGCGCCCCCCGGCGCGGCCAGCGACGATGCCGACTTCCCGGCCTTCGGCGTGGCCTTCGACGTGCTGGCCGAGCGCGAGCTGACGCTGCTGCAGTGCTATATCTACGAACAGCTGCTTTCCAGCACCCGCATGCCCTTGCAGCCCGCGGCTGTAGCGGCCGTTTAGAGGGAATCCGCTAATGTTTTGATTGTCTCGTCGGGGCGGCCAGTCTTTACTGCTTCCAACATAAAAAGACCCACCACCGAGGAGACAAGATGGAGCACAGCGGACACCACGCGTGCGGACAACACACGCCCGCGCTACGCGAGCAGAAGGCCGGCAAGGCCTTGCGCAGGCTCGCAGGCACAGCCACGCTGGCCGCAGCGGCCATGCTGGCGCAGCCAGCACCAGCCCTGGCCGCGAGCGGCGACTACGCGAAGACGCGCTACCCGATCGTGCTGGTCCACGGACTGACCGGCGCGGCCAAGATGGGTGGTGTGCTTGACTACTGGTATGGCATCCCGGAAGTGCTGCGGGCCAACGGCGCGCAAGTCTATGTGGCCACGGTGCCGTCGTTCAACAGCGACGAAGAGCGCGCGCTGGCGCTGCAGGCCTATGTGCGCGCGGTCAAGCTGGAAAGCGGCGCCGACAAGGTCAACCTGATCGGCCACAGCCAGGGCGGGCCGACCTCGCGCATGCTGGCGGCGATGTCGCCGCAGGACGTGGCCTCGGTCACCACCATCGGCAGCCCGCATCGCGGCAGCGAAGTGGCCGACACCGTGCTGGACCTGATCAATGGCGTCAACAGTATTCCGATCGCCGGGCCTGTGCTGGTCGGCATCATTCAAAGCGTGGTCGACACGGTGGGCTGGTTCAACGGCATCGGCAACGGGCAGGCGCTGGACCAGGATGCGCTGGCCTCGCTCAAGATCCTGACCACGCGCGGCGCCGCCGAGCAGAATGCGCGCCTCGATGCCACGCTGGTGCCCGGCACGAAATCGGCACTGGGGTCGGATTGCAATACCGCTGGCGCGGTGTCCGAGCAACGGCAGGCGCGCGATGCCGCGGGCAACCTTGTCACCCATACCCAGGCCGCATATTCGTGGACCGGGCAGGGCGGGCCGTTCAGCCTGCTGCGCTCCAACCTGCTGGACCCGACCACGGTGATGATGTCGACCTCGGCCGCGCTGATGGACCTTAAGGGTGCCGGCCCCAATGACGGGCTGGTCTCGGTCTGCAGCAGCAAGTGGGGCCGGGTGCTGGCCACTGGCTACTACTGGAACCACCTCGACGAGGTGAACCAGATGGCCGGCCTGTACCAGGACGTCGATCCGCGCACAGTCATCCTCAGCCACGCCAACCGGCTGCGCAATGACCAGCTCTGAGCGCTCGCCGCGGCTCTGGCTGGCCTTGCTGCCGGCCGGCGCGGCGGCGGCCGCGGTGTACTGGCTGACGATGCCGTCCAGTCCGGTTGCCGTGCCGCAGCGCTCGGCAGCGATCACCACCGCTGCGAGTCCTGCGGCAACATCGGCAGACGCCGGACCCGCCGGCGTGGCTGCGTTGCCATCGCTGTCCGGCGTCGACGTGCCCGCAGGCCCCGAACTCGACGCGCAAGGCGACCTGCGCCTGACGCGCGCGCTGCGCACCTACTTCGACTACTTCCTCAGCGCCCGCCACGACGCCGGCGGCGCCGACGCGCTGGACCAGCTGGTGTACGACGATATCCGCCGCCGCGTGCCACAGCCCGCGGCAGGACAGGCGTGGCAGCTGTGGCAGCGCTATGTAGCCTATCTTGCCGAGATTCAACCGCAGGCGGCCCGCAAGCCGCAGGCGGATACGAACGGCACGCTGGATGCGGCGCAGGTGCAGCAGTTGCGTGCGCTGCAGGCTGGGCGCAACGGTGCGCGGCAACGCCTGCTGCCGGAGGTGGCGGCAATCTGGTTCGGCGATGAGCAGGCGTATGACGATGCCATGCTGGCGCGGCTCGACATCGCGGCGCAATCCGGCCTGGATGACGCGCAGCGGCGGCAGCGGCTGGCCGAACTCGAGGCCACGCTGCCCGAGCCATTGCGCGCGGCACGGGAGGCCAGCGCGCGCCCGCAGGCGATCATCGACACCATCGCGGCCATGCAGGCCTCCGGCCGCAGTGCGCAGGACATCGGTGCGGCATTGGCGCAGGCCTACGGTGCCGAGGTGGCGCAGCGCTACCAGCAGCAGGCGCAAGCCGGGCAGGCTTGGCAGCATCGCTACGACGACTACGCCGCGCGCCGCGCGCAGATCGAGTCATTCCCGGGGTTGTCGGAGCAGGACCGCCGGCAGCAGCTGGATGCGCTGCGCAGCCAGGCCTTCGGCAATCCCGCCGAGGCGCTGCAGGCCGAGGTGGTCGACAAGGCGATGGCCGCGCGGCGGCAGGCGAGATAGCCGCGCTGCATCGCCCAAAGAAAAACGGCACCGGGTTTCCGGTGCCGTTTTTTACTGCCGCTGGCGCGGCAGGCTTACATGCCGACGTAGTTCGGACCGCCGCCGCCTTCCGGCGTCACCCACACGATGTTCTGGGTCGGATCCTTGATATCGCAGGTCTTGCAGTGCACGCAGTTCTGCGCGTTGATCTGCAGACGTTCCTTGCCCGACGTCTCGTCCTGCACGAACTCATACACACCTGCCGGGCAGTAGCGCGACTCGGGGCCGGCGTACTTGTCCCAGTTGATGTTGACCGGAACACTGGCGTCCTTGAGCGTCAGGTGCGCCGGCTGGTTCTCTTCGTGGTTGGTGTTGCTGATGAACACCGAGCTGAGGCGGTCGAAGGTCAGCTTGCCGTCCGGCTTCGGATACTCGATCTTCTGGCACTCGGCCGCGGGCTTCAGGTACACATGGTCCGGCTTCACGCGGTGGATGGTCCACGGCGGGTTGCGGATGCCCAGCTTGGGCAGCAGCCATTGCTCGATGCCGGTCATCAGCGTGGCGGTGGTGCGGCCCTTCTTGAACCACTGCTTGAAGTTCTTGGCCTGCAGCAGTTCCTTGTGCAGCCAGCTCTGCTCGAACGCGGCCGGGTAGGCGGCCAGCTCGTCGTGCTGGCGGCCGGCCTGCAGCGCGTCATAGGCGGCCTCGGCGGCCATCATGCCGGTCTTGATGGCGGCGTGGCTGCCCTTGATGCGCGAGGCATTCAGGTAGCCGGCGTCGCAGCCGACCAGCGCGCCGCCCGGGAACACGGTCTTGGGCAGCGACAGCAGGCCGCCGGCGGTGATGGCGCGCGCGCCGTAGGAGAGGCGCTTGCCGCCCTCGAAGTACTGGCGGATTTCCGGGTGCGTCTTGAAACGCTGGAATTCCTCGAACGGCGACAGCCACGGGTTGGTGTAGTCCAGGCCGACCACAAAGCCGACCGCGACCTTGTTGTCTTCCATGTGGTACAGGAACGAGCCGCCGTAGGTGGCGGGGTCGAGCGGCCAGCCGGCGGTGTGCACCACCAGGCCGGGCTTGTGCTTGGCCGGGTCGATCTCCCACAGCTCCTTCAGGCCGATGCCGTAGCTCTGCGGATCCTTGCCAGCATCGAGCTTGAATTTCTCGATCAGCTGCTTGCCCAGGTGACCGCGCGCGCCTTCGGCGAAGATGGTGTACTTGGCATGCAACTCCATGCCCAGCTGGAAGTTGTCGGTGGGCTCGCCTTCCTTGTTGATGCCCATGTTGCCGGTGGCCACGCCCTTGACCGAGCCGTCTTCGTTGAAGAGCACTTCGGCGGCGGGGAAGCCCGGGAAGATCTCAACGCCCAGCGCCTCGGCCTGCTGGCCCAGCCAGCGCACGAAGTTCGACAGGCTGATGATGTAGTTGCCTTCGTTGTGGAAGCACTCGGGCAGCAGGGCCGGAGGCGTGCCCTTGGAGCCGGACTCGTTCAGGAACAGGAACTTGTCTTCGGTAACCGCCTGGTTCAGCGGCGCACCCAGTTCCTTCCAGTTCGGGATCAGTTCATTGAGGGCGCGCGGGTCCATGATGGCGCCCGACAGGATGTGGGCGCCGGGCTCGGAGCCCTTTTCCAGCACGCACACGTTGACGTCGGCGCCATTCTCCTGCGCGAGTTGCTTCAGGCGGATGGCGGTGGCCAGGCCGGCGGGGCCGCCGCCGACGATGACCACATCGTATTCCATGGCTTCGCGCGGGCCGAACTGCTCCAGGAGCTGTTGCTGATCCATTGTCTCTAACCCTCTATTTCTTTGCTGCTTGCTTGCAATTGTGGGAAATGCGGTGATCGTTTTGCCGAGAACCGGGCCAGCGCGCGGACGGGAGCCGCGGGTGGGTGAGTTGGCAGCGATTTGGGGTACATAGACGCCCGGATCGCGCGTTTTCCCTCTTTCCCTTTGCTGGCCAAGTTCTTAGAATCTCCGGCATTGTCCGGGACTCGCCACCCACAGGCAAGGATTTTTTTGGAACGGTCGTTCTTTTTTTTTGATATGCTGCCTTCTGCTCCCGCATAGGCCGGAGGAGCTCCCGCACAAGAGGTAATCATGGGTTTGTCGATCAATCTGGAAGGCAAGGTCGCGCTGGTCACCGGCGCTTCAAGCGGGCTGGGCTCGCGTTTCGCCACGGTGCTGGCCGCCGCCGGCGCCAAGGTGGTGCTGGCTTCGCGCCGCACCGAGCGGCTCAAGGAACTGCGCGCGGCGATCGAGGCCGAGGGCGGCAGCGCCCATGTGGTGCGCCTGGACGTCACCGACCCGGACAGCATCCGCGCCGCGGTGGCGCACGCCGAGACGGAAGCGGGCTCCATCGACATCCTGGTCAACAACTCCGGCGTGTCGACCACGCAGAAGCTGACCGATGTGACCGCCGACGATTTCGATTTCGTGTTCGACACCAATACCCGCGGTGCCTTCTTCGTCGCCCAGGAAGTGGCCAAGCGCATGATCGCGCGCGCCAAGGGCGCCGAGCGCAACGGCAGCCCGCTGCCGCAGGCGCGCATCGTCAATGTCGCATCGGTGGCGGGGCTGAAGGTGCTGTCGCAGATCGGCGTGTATTGCATGAGCAAGGCGGCCGTGGTGCACATGACCAAGGCCATGGCGCTGGAATGGGCGCGCCATGGCATCAATACCAATGCGATCTGCCCGGGCTATATCGATACCGAAATCAACCACCACCACTGGGACTCGGACGCCGGCCAGAAGCTGATCCAGATGCTGCCGCGCAAGCGCCTGGGCAAGCCGGAGGATCTCGACGGCCTGTTGCTGCTGCTCGCATCCGACCAGTCGCAGTTCATCAACGGAGCTGTCATCACCGCCGACGACGGCATGGTCTGACCGCCTGATCGCTGGCCGGGGGCGCAACGCCCCCTGCATCCCGGCTGCGCGCCAAAAGCGCCGCGGGATGCACGGATTGCACGCCCAGGGCTGATCCGGTCCCCTTGGGTGCGCCGTCGCCAGCACACATCAATCATCAGAAAATTCGTGCGTGGCGGGCCAGTCTTGGCATAATCCGCCATGTCTGCAGATTAAGTCTTTACATACAAGTAAAAAAACGCCGCGGTGGCTGCATGGCCCGAGCGGCCCGGACCGGAGGCCGGGGAGATGGAGCAACAAGAAGAGGCACGGCGCAACGCCGTGCCGCAACACGTCGTCGATTCCGCGGTGATCCCGCAGGCCGCCGACGAAGCGCAGGACGCTGAATTCCGGGTATCGCCCCGCATCGAGGACTGGATTGGCGTGATCGTGATGGTGCTGCTGGTCGGCATCACTTTCGCCAACGTGGTGGTCCGCTATTTCACCGACGAGTCGTTTGCCTGGACCGAGGAGTTCTCGGTCTTCCTGATGATCGTGCTGGCGCTTGTTGCCGGCAGTGCCGCGGTGGCGCGCGATCGCAATATCCGCATCGAATTCTTCTTCGAGCGCGGCAGNNGCGCCCCGCCAGCGCCGCCTGGCGATCCTGTCGGCGCTGGCGGTGGCGGTGATGTTCATCGCGCTGGCGGTGCTGGGCGCACGCATTACCTGGGATGAGTACACCTTCGGCGAGACCTCGCCGGGCATCGGCGTGCCGAGCTGGTGGTACTCGATCTGGCTGCCGGTGCTGTCGGCCGGCATCGCGCTGCGCGCGCTGGGGCTGGTGCTGCGCAACGTGCGCGCGCTCAAGGCGCTGCATGAAGGCAAGGCCACCACGACGGAGAAGGCGCAATGACGTTCGTCGCCATCACCCTGTTCGTGGTCTTTATCGGCCTGATGCTGCTGGGCGTGCCCATCGGCGTGTCGCTGGGCCTGGGTGGCCTGGTCGCGATCGGCCTGTCCAATCTCGACACCCAGATGTTCGGCCTGCTGGCCGTACCGCAGAACTTCTATGCGGGGCTGGCCAAGTATCCGCTGCTGGCGATCCCGATGTTCGTGCTGGTGGGGTCGATCTTCGACCGCTCGGGCGTGGCGCAGCGGCTGGTGACCTTTGCCATCGCCATCGTTGGCCGCGGCCCGGGCATGCTGCCGCTGGTGGCGATCCTGGTGGCGATGTTCCTCGGCGGCATTTCAGGCTCCGGCCCGGCCAACGCGGCCGCGGTGGGGGGCGTGATGATCGCGGCGATGTCGCGCGCCGGCTATCCGGGCTCGTACAGCGCAGCGGTGGTTGGCGCGGCAGCCGCGACCGACATCCTGATCCCGCCGTCGGTGGCCCTGATCATCTACAGCGTGCTGGTGCCTGGTGCATCGGTGCCGGCCTTGTTCGCCGCGGGCATGATCCCCGGCATCCTGGCCGGCGTGGCGCTGATCGTTCCGGCGGTGTGGCTGGCGCGCAGGCACAACATGGGCGCGATCGAGGCCGCGCTGCCGCGCCCGCCGTTCTGGAAGAGCCTGCGCGAGGCCGCGTGGGGGCTGGTGGCGCCGTTCCTGATCCTGGGCGGCATGCGCGCCGGTTGGTTCACGCCGACCGAAGCCGCCGTGGTGGCGGTGGTCTACGGCCTGTTCGTCGGCATGGTGGTGTACCGCAGCATCGGCATGCGCGACCTGTTCACCATCTTCCAGGAGGCGGCCGAGACCTCGGCGGTGATCCTGCTGGTGGTGGCGCTGGCCGGCATCTTTGCCTATGCGCTGTCGACGCTGGGCGTGATCGACCCGCTCGCGCATGCCATCGCCAATTCCGGGCTGGGCGAGTACGGCGTGCTGGCGCTGATCGTGCTGCTGCTGATGACGGTCGGCATGTTCCTGGACGGTATCTCGATCTTCCTGATCTTCGTGCCGCTGCTGCTGCCTATTGTCAATGCCTTCCACTGGAACCCGGTGTGGTTCGGCGTGGTGCTGACGCTGAAGGTGGCGCTGGGCCAGTTCACGCCGCCGCTGGCCGTGAACCTGATGGTGTCGTGCCGGATTGCCCGGGTGCGCATGGAAGAGACCGTGCCCTGGGTGATCTGGATGCTGCTGGCGATGTTTGTCGCCATGCTGATGGTGCTGGCCTATCCGCCGCTGGCGACCTGGCTGCCTGAGTACCTCGGCTACTGATGTTCCGCATTCACCAACAAGAATTGACGCTTTCCCGAGAGGAGATGAAATGAAACGTCGTGCCCTGATGCTCGCAACGGCTGCCGCCATTGCCGCTTCCGCCTTCGCCCCCGCCGGCGCAATGGCCCAGACCTACAAGTCCGAGTACAAGATGTCGCTGGTGCTCGGCCCGGCCTTCCCGTGGGGCAAGGGCGGCGAGATCTGGGCCGACCTGGTCAAGCAGCGCACCAACGGCCGCATCAATATCAAGCTGTACCCGGGCACCTCGCTGGTGGCCGGCGACCAGACCCGCGAATTCTCGGCGATCCGCCAGGGCGTGATCGACATGGCGGTGGGCTCGACCATCAACTGGTCGCCGCAGGTCAGGGAACTGAACCTGTTCTCGCTGCCGTTCCTGATGCCCGACTACAAGGCGCTGGACGCGCTCACGCAGGGTGAAGTCGGCAAGTCGCTCTTCACCACGCTGGAAAAGGCCGGCGTGGTGCCGCTGGCCTGGGGCGAGAATGGCTTCCGCGAAGTGTCCAACTCCAAGCGCGAGGTCCGCAAGCCGGAAGACCTCAAGGGCATGAAGCTGCGCGTGGTCGGTTCGCCGCTGTACATCGAGACCTTCAACGCGCTGGGCGCCAACCCGACCCAGATGAGCTGGGCCGATGCGCAGCCGGCGATGGCCTCGGGCGCGGTCGACGGGCAGGAGAACCCGCAGTCGGTGTTCGCCGCCGCCAAGCTGTACACGGTGGGCCAGAAGTTCGTCACCACCTGGGGCTACGTGGCTGACCCGCTGATCTTCGTGGTCAACAAGCAAATCTGGGAAAGCTGGACCCCGGCCGACCGCGAGATCGTGAAGCAGGCCGCCATCGACGCCGGCAAGCAGGAAATCGCGCTGGCCCGCAAGGGCCTGGCCGAGCCGGGCGCGCCGGCCTGGAAGGACATGGAGGCGCACGGCGTCAAGGTCACGCACCTGACGCCGGCCGAGCATGACGCCTTCCGCAAGGCCACCGCCAAGGTCTACGACAAGTGGAAGAAGCAGATCGGCGCCGACCTGGTGACCAAGGCCGAAGGCGCGATCGCCAAGCGCTAAGGCACGCAGAGGGCCCACCAGACTTGGCGGGCCTGTTCTCTTGGAGGCTGTGATGAAGCACGTCTATACGGTGGTCATGCCGATCCGCTGGGGCGACATGGATGCCATGGGCCATGTCAACAACACCGTCTACTTCCAGTACCTGGAGCAGGCGCGCATCGAGTGGTTCGCGTCGCTGGGCCGCGGCGGCAAGGACGCGGGCGGGCAGGGCCCGGTCATCATCAATGCGCATATGACCTTCCTGAAGCAGCTGCGCTACCCGGGCGACATCGAGTGCCGCGTTTACGCCGGCCAGCTCGGCCGCACCAGCTTCGAAACCCGCATGGAGATCCGCCGCACCGACCTGCCCGACGTGGTCTGGGCCGAGGGCGGGGCCAAGGTGGTGTGGTGCGACTACACGCTGGAGAAGTCGGTGCCGGTGCCGGCCGAGATCCGCGCGATCATCGAGGGCTGACGCCCGCCACGGGGCTCAGTGGTTGACCAGCCGCTGCACCAGGTCCACCGAGGTACTGGCCCCGTACTTCTTCATCAACCGCGCCCGATAAATATCCACCGTGCGCGGGCTGATCGCCAGCAGCTTGCCGATCTGCTTGCTGGTCTTCCCCTCCACCAGCTGCGCCGCGATCTCGCGTTCGCGCGCGGTCAGCTCGGCCGTGACCTGGCGCTTCTGCGACAGGTCCTCGAAAGTCCAGATCCCGGCGCCCAGCGGTTGCGTGCGGTCCAGCGCGCGCCCGGTGACATGGCACCAGAACAATTCCCCGCCGGCGCGCTTCATGATGCGCTCGTCCGAGTACATGCCGCGCTTGCCCATGATCGGCGCGATGCGCGCGCCGGTGCGCTCGAACTCGTCGGCGGTGGGGTAAAGCACCTGGAAGGACTGGCCCAGCAGCGCTTCGCGCGTGGTGCCGAAAATGCGGCAGACCTCCTCGTTGCAGTCCTCGATCACGCGTTCGCGTGACAGCACCAGGCCCACGGGGGCGAGCTGGAAGGCGGTCTGGTAGTCGATTGCGGGCATCTGCTTATGTATTTTTACGTAATGGCGTAGCCGGCTGCGCTTGCGTATGCTGTCGGTCGGACGAGTTGCGGCGACTGTCGCCCGCCTGTTGCCGATTGTACCGTTACAATTTCCCTGCGTCGCCCGCCGCACAACCCGGTGGCGGGAAGAGCGACAGGGAACTACCGAGGAAGGAGCGAAGCATGAACAAGGTCTACGCCAGCGCCGCAGAAGCGCTTGCAGGCGTCGTCCGCGACGGCCAGACGATCGCCGTTGGCGGTTTCGGCCTGTGCGGCATCCCCGAGGCGCTGATTGCCGCGCTGCGCGACAGCGGCGCCAAGCAGCTGACCTGCATCTCCAACAACGCCGGCGTCGATGGCTTCGGCCTGGGCCTGCTGCTGGCCACGCGCCAGATCAGGAAGATGATCTCGTCCTACGTGGGCGAGAACAAGGAGTTCGAGCGCCAGTACCTGGCGGGCGAACTTGAGTTGGAATTCACGCCGCAAGGCACGCTGGCCGAGAAGCTGCGCGCCGGCGGCTCGGGCATCCCGGCCTTCTTCACCAAGACCGGTGTCGGCACCATCGTCGCCGAAGGCAAGGAGATCCGCGAATTCGACGGCCAGCAGTACGTGATGGAGCGTTCGCTGACCGCCGACGTGGCGCTGGTCAAGGCATACAAGGCCGACAAGGCCGGCAACCTGGTGTTCCGCCGCACCGCGCGCAACTTCAACCCGATGTGCGCCATGGCGGGCAAGGTCACCATCGCCGAGGTCGAGCATATCGTCGAGACCGGCGAGCTGGACCCGGATGAAATCCACCTGGCCGGCATCTTCGTGAAGCGCCTGGTGCTGAACACCACCCCCGAGAAACGCATCGAGCAGCGCACCGTGCGCGCGGCCAGCTAAGGAGACGCATCATGGCATGGACACGTGACGAAATGGCCGCGCGCGCCGCGACCGAGCTGCAGGACGGTTTCTACGTCAACCTGGGCATCGGCCTGCCGACGCTGGTGGCCAACTGGGTGCCGGAAGGCATGGAAGTGTGGCTGCAGTCCGAGAACGGCCTGCTGGGCATCGGCCCGTTCCCGACCGAGGACGAAGTCGACGCCGACATGATCAACGCCGGCAAGCAGACCGTGACGACGCTGCCGGGCTCGTCGATCTTTTCTTCGGCCGACTCGTTCGGGATGATCCGCGGCGGCCACATCAACCTGGCGATCCTGGGTGCGATGCAGGTCAGCGAGAAGGGCGACCTGGCCAACTGGATGATCCCGGGCAAGATGGTCAAGGGCATGGGCGGCGCGATGGACCTGGTGGCCGGCGTCGGCCGCGTGGTGGTGCTGATGGAACACACCGCCAAGAAGAAGGACGGCACCGAGGACATCAAGATCCTGAAGGACTGCAACCTGCCGCTGACCGGCGTGGGCGTGGTCAACCGCATCATTACGGACCTGGGCGTGATCGACGTGACCGAGGCCGGCCTGAAGCTGGTGGAAACCGCCCCGGGCGTCAGCCGCGAGGAAATCCAGGCCAAGACCGGCGCGCCGCTGCTGTAAGCGACCTCCGGAAAGGAAAAAGGCCCCGCCGGTGCGAACCCGCGGGGCCTTTTTCATGGGTACGGCGGTCAGCCTGCCTGCTTGTTGTAGCTGGCGAACACCGAAGCGGCGCCGTCCGCTTTTACGATCAGCACGTCGAACGGGTCCTTGCGCGGGCCCTGTTCCATGCCGGGCGAGCCGACCGGCATGCCCGGCACGGCCAGGCCGACGGCCTTGGGTTTTGCGGCCAGCAGCTTGCGGATATCCGCCGCCGGCACGTGGCCCTCGATGGCGTAGCCGCCGATATACCCGGTGTGGCAGGAGCCAAAGCGTTCCGGCATGCCGAAGCGCTTGCGGTACACGCCGGTGTCCTCGACATCATGCACCGTCACGGTGAAGCCGTTGCTGCGCAGGTGCTTGACCCAATCCTCGCAGCAGCCGCAAAGCGGGCTCTTGTAGACATCGATGGCAAGCCGCTTGGCGGCTTGCGCCAGCGCGCCGGCCACCGGTGCCAGCGCCCCGGCCGAGACCGCGCCCAGCGCCAGCGCGCGCAGGAAGCTGCGTCGTTGCATCGCTTGCTCCTTACTGCGCCACCCAGCCACCGTCCATGTTCCAGATCGCGCCGCGGACCTGGCGGGCCGCTTCGGACGACAGGAACACGGCCAGCGCGCCCAGCTCATCGGGCGTGACAAACTGTCCCGAGGGTTGTTTCTCCAGCACCAGCTCGCGCTTGGCCTGTTCCACCGGAATGCCTTCTTTCTGCGCGCGGGCTTCGACCTGCTTCTGCACCAGTGGCGTCAGCACCCAGCCCGGGCAGATCGCGTTGGCGGTGACGCCGGTCTGCGCGGTTTCCAGCGCGGTCACCTTGGTGAAGCCGACGATGCCGTGCTTGGCCGCCACGTAGGCGGACTTCTGCGCCGAGGCCACCAGCCCGTGGGTGGAGGCAACATTGATGATGCGGCCCCAGTCCTTCTGCTTCATGCCGGGCAGTGCCAGGCGCGTGGTGTGGAAGGCCGAGGTCAGGTTGATGGCGATGATCGCGTCCCAGCGCTCAGGCGGGAAATCCTCGATGGCGGCCACGTGCTGGATGCCGGCGTTGTTGACCAGGATGTCGGCGCCGCCGAAGTCGGACTGCGCGTAGCGCATCATGTCTTCGATCTCGGCCGCCTTGCTCATGTCGGCGCCGTGGTAGCCGACCCGGATTCCCTGGCCGGCCTGCGCGATTTCTGCCTTTGCGGCGTCCGCGTCACCAAAGCCGTTGACGATGATGTTGGCGCCCTGGGCCGCCAGCGCTTTCGCGATGCCGAGCCCGATGCCGCTGGTCGAGCCAGTCACCAGTGCGGTCTTGCCGTTGAGCATGTAAGCCTCCGTCGAGAGAATGGGATGCCACAGAAGGGATGCCACAGGGTTGGCGGAGCGCGCCGTGGCGGTGCGCTGACACTGTGCTGTGGCATTGTACCCGCTGCGGCGTACAATCCAGCTTTGCTCAACCTCCGGCAGCGCCGTCTTTTTGCGGTCCGCGGTCCGGTTCGTCAGGGAGTCCAGATGTCTGCCAGTCCGCGTCTCGGTTTTGTCCAGTGCATCAGTCCGGCGGGCCTGCACCGCATGGCCTACCACGAGTGGGGCGACCCCGCCAATCCGCGCGTGCTGGTGTGCGCGCATGGGCTGACGCGCACCGGCCGCGACTTCGACACCGTCGCCAGCGCGCTGTGCGGCGACTACCGCGTGGTCTGCCCCGATGTGGCCGGGCGCGGCCGCTCGGAATGGCTGGCCGATGCCAACGGCTACGTGGTGCCGCAGTACGTGTCCGACATGGTCACGCTGATTGCGCGGCTCAACGTGGACAAGGTGGACTGGTTCGGCACCTCGATGGGCGGGCTGATCGGCATGGGCCTGGCCGGGCTGCCGAAGTCGCCGGTGCGCAAGCTGCTACTCAACGACGTGGGCCCGAAGCTGGCGCCGTCGGCGGTGGAACGGATCGGCGCCTACCTGGGGCTGCCGGTGCGCTTCAAGACCTTCGAGGAAGGCCTGGCCTACCTGCAGACCATCAGCGCATCGTTCGGCCGCCATGCGCCCGAGCAGTGGCGCGAGCTCAACGCCGCCATCCTGAAGCCGGTGCAGGGCACCGACGGCCTGGAATGGGGCTTGCATTACGATCCGCAGCTGGCGGTGCCGTTCCGCAAGTCCACGCCCGAGGCCATTGCCGCCGGCGAGGCCGCGCTCTGGCGCAGCTTCGAGGCCATCGAAGGCCCGGTGCTGGTGGTGCGCGGCGCGCAGTCGGACCTGCTGCTGCGCGAGACCGTGGCCGAAATGGTGGCACGCGGCAAGCATGTGAGCTCGGTGGAAGTGCCCGACGTGGGCCATGCCCCGACCTTTGTCGATCCGGCGCAGATTGCAATCGCCCGGCAGTTCTTTGCCGGGGCCTGATGGCATCGCATGCCGGCCTTGTTTTTATCAGTCAACGCATTGTCATGAGTAACCTTGAACTGAAGCGCGCCCACGTGGGCAAGCGGTTGTCCGAATACGCGGTCTATAACGGCGTGGTGTACCTCGCCGGCCAGGTGCCCGAGGTCGATCCCAAGGCCGATATCCGCGGCCAGACGCGCGAGGTCCTCGGCCATATCGACCGGCTGCTGGCCGAGGCCGGCAGCGACAAGACCCGCATCCTGTCGTGCCAGATCTTCCTGGCCAATGTCGACCAGATCGGCGAGATGAACGAGGTCTGGGACGCCTGGGTGCCGCAAGGCAACACGCCCCCGCGCGCCACCGTCGAAGCCCGCCTGGCCAATCCCGATTACCTGATCGAAGTGGTGGTGACCGCTGCACTCAACTGATGCAGGCGTTGTGACATGGTGACGTCCACCGACCTGACCGGTCGGGTCGCGGGCATTCCGGATGCCGAACTGGTCGAACGCGCACTGGCCTACGTGCGCGAGCATGGTGCCGAGGTCGCGCTGCCCACCGGCGAGACCGTGCTGTCGCACGCGCAAGGCATGCTGCGCATCCTCGACGGCCTGCGCGTCGACGACGCCGCGCGCGCCGCCGCCTGCCTGTTCGGGCTGGTGGCCTTCGTGCCCGGCACCGAGGCCGAGATCGCACCGCGCTTTGGCGACGAGGTGGCACGGCTGGTCGACGGTGTGCGGCAGCTGCTGCGCATCGGCGCCATCGCCGGCAGCCGCCCCGAGGCCGAGCCGGCCGCGCCGTCCAAGAACGAGGCGCAGGCGCGCCACGAGCAGGTCGAGGCGCTGCGCAAGATGCTGCTGGCGTTCGCGCAGGACATCCGCGTGGTGCTGGTGCGCCTGGCCTCGCGGCTGCAGACCCTGCGCTGGCTGGCCGAGACCAAGCAGGCGCCGCTGCCCGGCGTGGCGCGCGAAACGCTGGACATCTACGCGCCGCTGGCCAACCGCCTCGGCATCTGGCAGATGAAGTGGGAGCTGGAGGACCTGGCGTTCCGCTTCGAGCAGCCCGATACCTACAAGCGCATCGCCAAACTGCTGGATGAAAAGCGCATCGAGCGCGAAGGCTATATCGGCAGCGCCATCGAACGGCTGCAGTCCGAGCTGGCGACCGCCGGCATCCGTGCCGAGGTCAGCGGGCGGCCCAAGCATATCTACAGCATCTGGAAGAAGATGCGCGGCAAGGAGCTGGATTTTGCCGACCTGTACGATGTGCGCGCCTTCCGCGTGATCGTCGACGATATCAAGGACTGCTACACGGTGCTGGGTATCGTCCACCATATCTGGCAGCCGATCCCGCGCGAGTTCGACGACTACATCTCGCGGCCCAAGGCCAATGGCTACAAGTCGCTGCATACGGTGGTGATCGGCGATGACGGGCGCGCCTTCGAGGTGCAGATCCGCACGCATGAGATGCACCACTTTGCCGAATACGGCGTGGCCGCGCACTGGCGCTACAAGGAGGCGGGCAGCCGCGGCTATGCCGGGCAGTTCTCCGCCAGCGAGCGCTATGACGAGAAGATAGCCTGGCTGCGCCAGCTGCTGGCGTGGAAGGACGATGCCGACCACAGCGTGGCGCACGACGAATCGTGGGAGCAGATCAAGCACGCCGCGATCGACGACCACATCTACGTGCTGACGCCGCAGGCGCGCGTGGTGGCGCTGCCGCAGGGCGCCACCGCGGTGGACTTTGCCTACTACCTGCACAGCGACCTCGGCCACCGCTGCCGCGGCGCGCGCGTGGACGGCACCATGGTGCCGCTGAACACGCCGCTGAAGAACGGCCAGACCGTGGAGATCATCGCGGTCAAGCAGGGCGGCCCGTCGCGCGACTGGCTTAACGCAGACCTGGGCTACCTGGCCAGCAGCCGCGCGCGGGCCAAGGTGCGGGCCTGGTTCAATGCGCTAGATTCGCAGGAGACCATCGCCCAGGGCCGCGTGCTGATCGACAAGACGCTGCAGCGCGAAGGCAAGACCGCGGTCAAGCTGGAAGACCTGGCCACGCGGCTGGGCTTCAAGACGCCGGAGGATCTGTTTGCGGCAGTGGCCAAGGATGAGTTCAGCCTGCGCCACGTGGAGCACGCGCTGCGACACCCGGAGGGTGAGGTCCAGGCGCCGCTGAGCGAGGAAGACGCTGTCACCAAGAAGAGCCGCGCCACCAGCGTGGCGCGCGGCGCCAAGAGCGGCGTGCTGGTGGTGGGGGTGGATTCGCTGATGACGCAGATGTCGCGCTGCTGCAAGCCGGCGCCGCCGGACGACATCGTCGGCTTTGTCACGCGCGGGCGCGGGGTGTCGATCCACCGGCGCAGCTGCCACACCTTCCAGCAACTGGCCGGGCGCGCGCCGGAGCGGGTGATCCAGACCGAGTGGGGCCAGAAGAGCCACGCCGCGGTCTACCCGGTCGACATCCATGTCGAGGCGATCGATCGCCAGGGGCTGCTGCGCGATATCTCCGAAGTGCTGTCGCGCGAGAAGATCAACGTCACCGGCGTCAAGACGCTCTCCAGCAAGGGCGTGGCGCGCATGCAGTTCACTGCGGAAGTGTCCGAGGCCACGCAGCTGCAGCGCGCGCTGCAGTTGATCGAAGACGTCCAGGGGGTGTTGCAGGCGAAAAGAAAGTGATGCTATACTTGCGGCTTCGCTAGGCTCGTAGCTCAGCTGGTTAGAGCACCACCTTGACATGGTGGGGGTCGTTGGTTCGAGTCCAATCGAGCCTACCAACGAATTGCAGTAAAGCAGTAAAAAGAAGTACGGCAAGTCCGATTCAACCCCATACGGAACGGAAGGGCATCATGGTTATGACACCGCGAACTACTACCGCTGGCAAGCGACAGTAGTCGAGGTGCGCCTTCGACCCGGTTGGATCGGGTTTGACAAAGAGAAACGCGGCCTTGGCCGCGTTTTTTTTCGTCTGTCGCCTGTCAGCGCCCTGATAAGCTGCCGCGTTTCGGGTGCGGCAGGGCAGGGCAGCAAAGAATAAATCGCCGGTCCCGCAGGCATGCCGGGCCGGTGCCACAAGATGCAGTTTGATCCGCTCAGGCGAAGCGCAAGACGCCGCCGGCGGAATCCTGGAGAGTCGAAATGATCGCAATCACGCTGCCGGATGGGTCCCGCCGCGAGTTTCCCGACCCGGTGACGGTTGCCGAAGTGGCGCAGAGCATCGGTGCCGGCCTGGCCAAGGCCGCGCTGGCCGGCAAGGTGGACGGCCAACTGGTCGACACGAGCTACAAGATCGACCGCGATGCCGAGCTGGCCATCGTCACGGACAAGGACGCCGATGGCGTCGATGTGATCCGCCACTCCACGGCGCACTTGCTGGCCTATGCCGTCAAGGAGCTCTATCCGGAAGCGCAGGTGACGATCGGGCCGGTGATCGAAAACGGCTTCTACTACGACTTTGCCTACAAGCGTCCCTTCACGCCCGAAGACCTGGCCGCCATCGAAAAGAAGATGACGGAACTCGCCCGCAAGGACGAGAGGGTCGTGCGCGAAGTATGGAACCGCGACGAAGCGGTGGCGCTGTTCGAGTCGATGGGCGAGAAGTACAAGGCCGAGATCATTGCCTCGATCCCCTCCGACCAGGAAATCGGCCTGTACCGCGAAGGCAGCTTCGTCGACCTGTGCCGCGGCCCGCACGTGCCGTCCACGGGCAAGCTGAAGGTCTTCAAGCTGATGAAGGTGGCCGGCGCCTACTGGCGCGGCGATGCCAACAACGAGATGCTCCAGCGCATCTACGGCACGGCCTGGGCCAAGAAGGAAGACCAGGAAGCCTACCTGCACATGCTGGAAGAGGCTGAGAAGCGCGACCACCGCAAGCTCGGCAAGACGCTCGACCTGTTCCACCTGCAGGAAGAGGCGCCCGGCATGGTGTTCTGGCACCCGAAGGGGTGGCAGGTGTGGCAGGCCGTCGAGCAATACATGCGCGGCCGCCTGACGGACGCGGGCTACGATGAAGTCCGTACGCCGCAGGTGATGGATCGTTCGCTTTGGGAAAAATCCGGCCACTGGCAGAACTACAAGGAGAACATGTTCGTCACGGAGTCGGAGAAGCGCGACTACGCGATCAAGCCGATGAACTGCCCGGGCCATGTGCAGATCTTCAACCACGGCCTGCGTTCGTACCGCGACCTGCCGCTGCGCCTGGCCGAGTTCGGTGCCTGCCACCGCAACGAGCCGTCGGGCGCGCTGCACGGGCTGATGCGTGTGCGCGGCTTTGTGCAGGATGATGCGCACATCTTCTGCACGGAAGAGCAGATCGTGGCGGAGGCCAAGGCCTTCAACGAACTGGCTTTCTCGGTCTACGACGACTTCGGCTTCAAGGATGTGAAGGTCAAGCTGTCGCTGCGCCCGGACCAGCGGGCCGGCTCCGACGAGGTATGGGATCACGCCGAAGAGGGCCTGCGACTGGCGCTGCGCGCCTGCGGCGTGGATTGGGAAGAGCTGCCGGGTGAAGGCGCTTTCTACGGCCCCAAGGTCGAGTACCACATCAAGGACGCGATCGGCCGCTCGTGGCAGTGCGGCACGCTGCAGCTTGACCTGGTGCTGCCGGAGCGCCTGGATGCCGAATACGTCTCCGAGGACAACTCGCGCAAGCGCCCGGTGATGCTTCACCGTGCCATCCTGGGTTCGTTCGAGCGTTTCCTGGGCATCCTGCTGGAAAACCATGCCGGTGCCCTGCCGGCTTGGCTGGCCCCGGAGCAGGTGGTGGTCATGAATATTGCGGATTCGCAGGCGGAATACGCCGAAAGCGTCGTGCAATTGCTGCAAAAACAAGGGTTTAGGGCCAAGGCTGATTTGCGTAATGAGAAAATTACGTATAAAATCCGCGAGCATTCGCTTCAAAAGGTTCCCTACCTGCTGGTAGTGGGCGACAAGGAGCGGGATGCCAGTCAAGTGGCCGTGCGTGCCCGTGGCAACGTGGATCTGGGTGTGATGCCCGTCTCCGCGTTTGTTGAGCGTCTGCAAAACGACGTTGCCAGCAAAGCCTGATGGGTGGTGAGCACGGCTTGTTTTTTTGTCTTCTTGAGGTAACGCAACATCGCTACGGACAAAGGTCATCGCATCAACCGGGAAATCAGCGCGCCTGAGCTGCGCCTGGTAGGGGTTGATAACGAACAGCTCGGCATCGTCAAGTTCATGGACGCGCTCCGGCTGGCTGAAGATAAGGACTTGGACCTGGTCGAGATCGCGCCGAACGCGGTTCCGCCCGTCGCCCGGATCATGGATTACGGGAAGTTCAAGTACGAGGAAGCCAAGCGCGCCCACGAGGCGAAGCTGAAGCAGAAAATCATCCAGGTCAAGGAAGTCAAGTTCCGGCCGGGTACGGATGATGGCGACTACAACGTCAAGCTGCGCAACCTGAAGCGCTTCCTGGAAGACGGCGACAAGACCAAGATCACGCTGCGGTTCCGTGGTCGCGAGATGGCGCACCAGGAAATCGGCGCGCGCATGCTCGAACGCCTGAAGGCGGACCTGGAAGAAATCGGCCAGGTCGAGCAGATGCCGAAGATGGAAGGGCGCCAGATGGTGATGGTGCTCGCCCCCAAGAAGAAGAAGTAATTCCTGCGCGGTGCAGCGGCCGGGATGCCAGGCATCCCGGCGTTGCTTCGTGCGGAAGTCGCGCGCGGTCCGCAAGGGCTGCTGTGCAACAACAAGTGGATGCGGGTCTTGCAAGCGTCGGCGTGAGCCGTCCACCTGCATGCATGTCATATGAGCTGGAGTTTTTCATGCCGAAGATGAAGACGAAGAAAAGCGCCTCCAAGCGCTTTACTGCACGTCCGAACGGTTCGTTCAAGCGTGGCCAGGCCTTCAAGCGTCACATCCTGACCAAGAAGACCACCAAGAACAAGCGTCAACTGCGCGGTACTCAGGACGTCCATGAGACGAACCTGAAGTCGGTGCGCGCGATGATGCCTTACGCATAACCCCTGACGAAAACGAAAGGAGAATTACATGCCTCGAGTAAAGCGTGGGGTCACTGCACGGGCCCGTCACAAGAAAGTCATCGATGCTGCCAAGGGTTACCGCGGCCGTCGCAATAATGTCTATCGCATCGCCAAGCAGGCGGTCATGCGTGCTGGCCAGTACGCATACCGCGATCGCCGCAACAAGAAGCGCGTGTTCCGCGCCCTGTGGATTGCGCGTATCAATGCCGCGACGCGTGAGCATGGCATGACCTACAGCGTGTTCATGAACGGTCTGAAGAAGGCCTCGATTGAACTGGACCGCAAGGTGCTGTCGGACATGGCTATTCACGACAAGCCTGCCTTTGCCGCCATCGTCAACCAGGTGAAAGCCACCGTTGCCTGATGCCGGCTGCGGTAGCGCGTAAGCGCTGCCGGGCAAGCACCGACCGCAAGGTCGACCGCTGACCGCAAGGTCTGCTGAAACGGGGCTCCTCACCGAGCCCCGTTTTTATTTCGAATGCCGTTTCAGTTGCCGCAATCCGGTTGCCGAGACCGCATTCGAAACGAACACCGCACGTAGTGCCAACCCACGTCGGACCGGTGCATACCGGCCCGACGCCAAAAATCCCACGACCGCCGCCATGTCTCAGGATCTGGATCAAATTGTCGCCGATGCCCAGGCCGCCTTCGCTGCTGCCAACGACAACGCCACGCTGGAAAACGAAAAGGCCCGCTTCCTGGGCAAGACCGGCGCGCTGACCGAACTGCTCAAGGGCCTCGGCAAGCTCGACCCGGAAACCCGCAAGACGGAAGGCGCCCGCATCAACCAGATCAAGCAGCAGGTTGAAGCTGCACTGCAGGCACGCCGCCAGGCACTGGCCGATGCGCTGATGAACGCGCGCCTGGCCGCCGAGGCCATCGACGTCACGCTGCCTGGCCGTGCGGTCAGCCGCGGCAGCCTGCACCCGGTGATGCGCACGTGGGAGCGCGTCGAGCAGATCTTCGGCTCGATCGGTTTCGATGTGGCCGACGGCCCCGAGATCGAGACCGACTGGATGAACTTCACCGCGCTGAACAATCCGGACAACCATCCGGCGCGTTCGATGCAGGACACGTTCTACGTGGATGGCCGCGACAGCGAAGACAAGCTGTTGCTCCTGCGCACGCATACCAGCCCGATGCAGGTCCGCTACGCCAAGATGCATGTCGAGAAGTACGCCGGCAAGGCGATGCCGCCGATCAAGGTGATCTGCCCGGGCCGCACCTACCGTGTCGACAGCGACGCCACGCACTCGCCGATGTTCAACCAGGTCGAAGGCCTGTGGATCGGCGAGGATGTCAGCTTTGCCGACCTGAAGGGCGTGTACACCGACTTCCTGCGCAAGTTCTTCGAGCGCGATGACATCCAGGTGCGCTTCCGCCCGTCGTACTTCCCATTCACCGAGCCGTCGGCAGAGATCGACATGGCCTTCGGCAATGGCAAGTGGCTGGAGATCTCCGGTTCGGGCCAGGTGCATCCGAACGTGCTGCGCAATATGGGCCTCGATCCCGAGCGCTATATCGGTTTTGCGTTCGGCTCCGGCCTGGAGCGCCTGACCATGCTGCGCTATGGCATCAACGACCTGCGCCTGTTCTTCGAGGGCGACGTGCGCTTCCTGCGCCAGTTCGCCTGACGCGCCGCCGTCTCCTCGTCAACGATCACACAGAATACTTACCGGATCAGAAGCGCCATGCAATTCTCGGAATCCTGGCTTCGCACCTTCGCCAACCCTGAAAAGATCTCCACCGACGCGCTGTCGCACACGCTGACCATGGCCGGCCTGGAAGTGGAAGAGGTGGGCTCGGTCGCGCCGCCGTTCGACAAGGTGGTGGTCGCGCGCGTGCTGTCGACCGAGCGCCATCCCAACGCCGACCGCCTCAACGTGTGCCAGGTCGATGCCGGCACCGGCGAGCCCCTGCAGATCGTCTGCGGCGCACCCAACGTCAAGCCGGGCATCCTGGTGCCGTGCGCACTGGTTGGCGCCGTGCTGCCCCCGTCCGAGGACGGCGGCCAGCCGTTTGAAATCAAGGTCGGCAAGCTGCGCGGCGTGGACAGCTACGGTATGCTGTGCTCGGCACGCGAACTGAAGCTGTCGGAAGAACACGGTGGCCTGCTGGTGCTACCGGATGACGCGCCGGTCGGCCAGAACATCCGCCAATACCTCGACCTGGATGACCAGGTCTTTGTCATCAAGCTGACGCCGAACAAGGCCGACTGCCTGTCGATCCACGGCGTGGCGCGCGAAGTGTCGGCACTGACCGGCGCCGCGCTGACGCTGCCCGAGATGAAGCCGGTGGCAGTGACGATCCAGGACAAGCTGCCGGTCAAGGTATCGGCGCCGGACCTGTGCGGCCGCTTCTCCGGCCGCGTGATCCGCGGCGTCAATGCGCGCGCGGCCACACCGGCATGGATGGTGCAGCGCCTGGAGCGCTCGGGCCAGCGCAGTGTTTCCGCACTGGTCGATATCTCGAACTACGTCATGCTGGAACTGGGTCGTCCCTCGCACGTGTTCGACCTGAACAAGATCCACGGCGGCCTGGACGTGCGCTGGGGCCGCAAGGGCGAGCAGATCAAGCTGCTCAACGGCAACACCATCGAGGTCGACGAGCAGGTCGGCGTGATCGCCGATGACAAGGAGATCGAAAGCCTGGCCGGCATCATGGGCGGCGACAGCACCGCCGTGACGCTGGATACCACGGACATCTATCTCGAGGCCGCATTCTGGTGGCCCGCTGCGATCCAGGGCCGTGGCCGCCGCTACAATTTCTCGACCGACGCCGGACACCGCTTCGAGCGCGGCGTTGACTACACCACCACGGTTGAGCATATCGAGCGCATCACCGCGCTGATCCTCGAGATCTGCGGCGGCCAGGCCGGCCCGGTGGACGACCACGTGGTCAACCTGCCGCAGCGCAAGCCGGTCAGCCTGCGCGTGGCGCGCGCCGAGCGCGTGCTGGGAATCGAGCTGTCGCCCGCGGCCATTGCCGATGTATTCCAGCGCCTGCAGCTGCCGTTCGCGCGCACCCAGGGCGCCGAGGGCGAGGTGTTTGAAGTCACGCCGCCGAGCTACCGCTTCGATATCGAGATCGAGGAAGACCTGATCGAGGAAGTCGCCCGCATCTATGGTTTCGAGCGCATCCCAGCCCGTCCGCCGATCGCCGAAAGCGAGATGCGCCCGACCAACGAGGCCCGCCGCTCCACCCACGTGGTGCGCCATGCCGTGGCCGCGCGCGACTACCAGGAAGTCATCAACTTCGCCTTCGTCGAAGAGAAGTGGGAGCGCGACTTCGCCGCCAACGACAACCCGATCCGCCTGCTGAACCCGATCGCCAGCCAGTTGGCGGTGATGCGCTCGACGCTGATCGGCGGCCTGGTCGACAAGGTGCGCTACAACCTGAACCGCAAGGCCGCGCGCGTGCGCCTGTTCGAGGTGGGCCGCGTGTTCCATCGTGACGACAGCGTGAAGGACGGCGGCCTGACGGTGGCCGGCTACGATCAGCCGATGATGGCCGCGGGCATCGCCTACGGCCCGGTGTTCGAAGAGCAGTGGGGCATCCCCACGCGCAACGTCGACTTCTTCGACATCAAGGGCGATGTCGAGGCACTGTTCCATCCGCACGTGCCGCGTTTCGAGCCGGTGTCGCACCCCGCGCTGCATCCGGGCCGCGCCGCGCGCGTGCTGCTCGACGGCAAGGCGGTGGGCGTGGTTGGCGAGCTGCATCCGCGCTGGCTGCAGGAATACGAGCTGACGCACGCCCCGGTCGTGTTCGAACTGGCGCTTGACACGCTGCGCGACACCGGCCTGCCGGTGTACACCGAGATCTCCAAGTTCCCGGCCGCCGTGCGCGACCTGGCCGTGGTCGTGAAGCAATCGGTGCGCGTGCAGGACCTGCTCGACGCCATGCGCGCGGCACTGGAAAAGCAGGGCTACGGCCGCTACTGCCAGAGCCTGGTGCTGTTCGACGAGTTCCGTCCCAAGGGCGCTTCCGCTGCCATTGGCGCGGACGAGAAAAGCCTTGCGTTCCGGGTGACCTTGCAAGATACTGGGTCGACCCTCCAGGACGAAACCGTCGACAGCGCAGTGCGCTGCATGGTCGACGCGCTGACAGAGGCCTTCCAGGCCCGGCTGCGCGGCTAAGCCATCCCAGTACGCGACAAGTACGCGACGGACACACGATAAACAAGGGCGCCCGGGCTTGCCCCGGGCGGATCGCCAGACACACACTTGAGCGATCGACATGAATGATCGAGACGCGAATTCCATGACCGCTGCAGCACTGGGTGAGATGAGCGACCGGCAGGCTTCCTCCCTTGACGACGCTATGCCGGATGCGCGCGCGACCGAAGTTCCCACGCTGACCAAGGCCGAACTCGCCGAGATGCTGTTCGACCAGGTCGGCCTGAACAAGCGCGAATCGAAGGACATGGTCGAAGCCTTCTTCGACGTCATCCGCGAAGCGCTGGAGCAGGGCGACAGCGTCAAGCTGTCCGGCTTCGGCAACTTCCAGTTGCGCGACAAGCCGCAGCGGCCCGGCCGCAATCCCAAGACCGGCGAAGTCATTCCAATCACCGCGCGCCGCGTGGTCACGTTCCACGCCAGCCAGAAGCTCAAGGGCCTGGTGGAAGAACGCGCGGGCATCGCCGGCTGACGCGTCACCCGAACGGCGGATTGCTTCCCGAAGCCGGCATCGGTATGCTTCTGGGCGCGCACCTGGTGCGCGCCAACCGCATGGCCGGCATGGCCTGACGCTCGTCTACACACCACATGTCGGACAAATCCAGCGATCGCATCGCGTTGCCGCCGATTCCGGCCAAGCGCTACTTCACCATCGGTGAGGTGAGCGAGCTTTGCGCCGTCAAGCCGCACGTCCTGCGCTATTGGGAGCAGGAGTTCACGCAACTCAAGCCCGTCAAGCGCCGCGGCAATCGCCGCTACTACCAGCACCATGAAGTCCTGCTGATCCGCCGCATCCGCGAACTGCTCTACGAACAGGGCTTCACCATCAACGGCGCGCGCAACCGCCTCGATGAAGGCCGTCATCACAGTGGGGCAGCGGCAGCGCCTGAGGCCGCAGAGGCTGGCGAAGAAAATGCGGTGGCATTGTCGGTCGACATCGGCGGCCTGCGCAATGAACTGGTCGAAGTGCAGCACCTGCTCGCGCAACTGCGGGAGATCGCGAAGCACGGATAATTTCGACGTCGGGAGCTAGTCATACGGGAAATGCTTCTGTTATAATCTTTTGCTTCGGGGCGTAGCGCAGCCTGGTAGCGTACCTGCATGGGGTGCAGGTGGTCGGAGGTTCAAATCCTCTCGCCCCGACCAGACAGAAACCCGCTTGGTGAATAGCCAAGCGGGTTTTTTATTTTCCGCGCAGGGTAGCGCGCGAGCTCTTCGTATTAGAAGATTTCTAATATCGGACTGTTACTGTAACGTCGCACACCGATTGGCATGATTTTGCGTGAGGTACGACTGTCCGTGCTCCTGTTCTCGGCTACAGATAAAGGCTTCAAGATTCCCAACGCTTGTAACCAAAAAGAGGCCTTGCTGTGCGTAGAGTCGAGGATTTCCTCGGGGCGAAACGCCCGTGCATGAGACGTACGGCTCAAGAGCCGGAAAGTTGATCAGCTCCGCGGAGTGATCTCGAAAAAACTCCTGGGTGAGGCCGTAGATTCGCACGTACTTGACACTTGGGCGGGAGTTTTTCCGTTCAAGTGCATCTGCCATCGCGAAGAACGCCGCCACGTAGGGCGAATGCGTCCAGCCAAGCAAGGACGTAGGAAGTCCGTGGTGTTGCGCGAGTGCGAGAAGCCAAGACAGGCCATTGGGCTTCGTAGTGTCGATCTCCTTCCTGGTCTAGGACTGCTTCCGCATGCAGCCTGAAGCTCGATATGGTCTCATCCCAATAGCGAGGGACGTTTGAGCGGCCATTCCTGTACAGAGATGGATAACGGCTGGCCGGTGCAGTCGCTACTGGCTACCGTCCTGACTTGCCGCGCAATCCTCAAGCGAATCGCCTTGCGCTTCGCATTTTTGTCGTGCTTCTAGGGCGCTTCCGGGCAGAACCAGGGCTCAGAACTTCGACTGGCTCGCCAGGGAACAAAGCGAGAGCAGCCTCCATTGCCTCCGCAGCGCTTCGATACTGATGATGGAAGACGATCGTGTATTTGCCTACGCCACGTTCGACGACCCAGCCTGAGTCCTTTCTCAACACGACCGTGGCAGTCGCGGGGGGCTTGCCCTTCATCCTTCGTCGTACCCGGTTTGTAATTTTTTGTAATACGGGAAAGTGTAAATGCATTTTGGTTGAGAACAATTTGGAATCCTCAAAAAAGTACTGAGCCAAGTGTCTTCCGACAATCGGCACATCTCTCTCTAGACAACCCGCTGAACGCGGGTTTTTTGTTGCCCGCCGCGAGCGGGCTTTTTTGCTTCCGGGGATACAACGTGCGACAAACCAATCCCGTTGAGGCCAGCAGCTACGCCGGCGCAGTCGTGTCGATCCTGTCGTCACTTACTCTGACCGATATCGGCATCATCATCGGCATATTTACTGCGCTACTAACGTTCGGACTGAACGCTTGGTACACGCGGCGGAAAGATCAGCGCGAAGCCGAGGAGCACGCTGCGAAAATGCGCGAACTGCAGGGTGCCTGCCATGAGTCAGCTGCGCATCGCGGTCGCGCCGCTCACGATGTCGGCAGTCGGCTTTACCGCCTGGCAGGCCTCCGAGGGCTTCACTGAGCGGCCGGTGATTCCGACCAGGGGCGACGTGCTCACGATCGGGCATGGCTCGACCCGCTACGAGGACGGCCGGCCGGTTCGGATGTCAGATCCGCCGATCACGCGCGAGCGCGGGGCAATCCTGGCGCGCAACCTGATGGTGGTCGACGAGCGGCGGTTCGTGGCCAGCCTGCCCGGTGTCCGGCTCCACCAGGAGGGGTTTGACCTGTACGTTGATTTCGTTGGGCAGTTCGGCATCGGCAACTGGTCCGGCTCGTCGATGCGGAAGCGGTTGCTTGCAGGCGACTACGCGGGGGCCTGCCAACAGCGCTGCTATGGCGTCTGGACGCGGCCATCACCAAGGATGGTGCCGAGTCTGATTCTTGCCCTATGCCTGGTGGTTTCAGGGTGCTCCACGACGCCGCCGCGCGGGGCGAGCTTCCCGAACCCGCCGGAGTTGCTGATGCGCCCGCCGCCCCAGCTCAAGACGTTGCCACCACCGTCGCCGACAACTACGGCGCCTATCACGAAACAGCCGCGCAGTTGAGGGCGCTAGAGGAGCGGGTGAGGGCGCAGGCGGTGGTCGCATCGGGCAATGACTAGCCCCAAAAAAAACGCCAAGCGGGGACTTGGCGTTCTAAGGGAAATCCGCCGAGGGGTCAATCTCGAACGGGTCAGATCGCTAGCGGGGTCCCTGACGAGGCGATTCTGCTCGTTGGCGGCTCCGGCGGTGGTGATGGCAATCACAAGTTGCGATTTACTCCTCGCTGGGAAGGTCGACTCGTGCAGGAGACGGAGTCGCCAGCACTGGCGCGTGACCGGTGGAGCCGGGCGCCGACATCTGCATGAAGGGCCAAGGCGCCGCTGGTAGAGATGGAGCAGCGGAAAGGATACGACACCCGACAGGAGGCGGCGGTGGCCGCTTGCCAGCAGAACTCAGCTTCGAAAAAAAACGCCAAGCCTCAGGGGCTTGGCGTGGTCGCAAATTGTTAGAGGGGTCAGACTCCAACAGGGTGTTCGAACGGGTCATCTCGAACGGGCTAATTCTGAACCTTGGTGCCTTCCGGGGTTGTGACGACAGTCACACGATGCCTAGAGGCAGGAGGGCCAAGTCTTTAGCAAAGGCATTAGTTCGCCGCGTCCGTTTTTTGAGCTGGCTTGGTGCACAAGATGAAGGTCCAAAAAGAGCGCCGAGCCCGCGCGGAAGTGCCTCGGCGTGTCGAGAATCCGCTGATGATCAGGGGCTCGTAGCAAAGCGACTGCCGCTGTTTGATGTGGTGATGCTTTCACAATCCATGGAATCAGTGGCCTAGTTGCGACGATCAGATGGTACCGACCTTTATGGTGTGCATCCTCGTCCCTAGAGCTGCTGCGGTGCTTTGAGGGAAATGCCTTTACCTCTTTCCGCACTCACGCATGTAGAGATACTCGCTTTGCGCGCTTGTCGAAGCGGTTCGGCTCATATCGAGCACCGGGACAGCGGCGCCTGAGTCCGAGTCCCTCATCCCGGCGCTCGCCGCGGCAGCGTTTGCTTTTCCCGCGGCGCTGGTCGCGGCCAAAGTTATAAGCAAGGCAACACAGGAACTAGCAGCGTTTGAGCGCATGGACGTTTCCTCTTCTCAAAGCACCATTGAAGCGCGATTACGTCCATAAATTTGTGACGAGCATCATGTCAAAGAAAATAACACTGTGATATATGTTGCGGCGCTGCCCGCCATTGTGCAGTGTTAAAAGGAGAGGTTTTGTCAATTTCGGCATACAAGGCTTCCTGTTTGGGAAAGTGCTACATACAATCCTGAGATTCCTGGTATTTCTTCTTGGTATCTTAGGCCCGGTGAAGAAATGCAGCTCGGAACCTTTGTTTTTCTTGGGAATGGGCAATAGAGCCAGGCGCCATCCCGTCAGCTCGGGAAACCAGGTCGTTGCGTCGGCTCCGTTGCGGGACTTCAGCCGCGGCGCGCTGCCCGTGGTGGCCAGCAGTCGGTAGCCGCGTACTTTTAAGAGTAGCTCCTTCAGTGTTGCGATAGGCTGGGCGTTGCTCTTCCGAAACGCGACCTGCCCCGAGGAGGGGCGAGGTGGCGCGCCTTTGCTGCCTGTCGACAGGATTGAGCCCCAAAGCTATCCACGTCGCCAGCAAGTTCTTCTCAAAGAGCAGCATGAAGTTAAGGACATCCCTCCACAGGAGCCAAACTCTACTGACAGAAACTGACAGTAGTGTCTATTACTCTTTGGTTTCCTGTGGAAAGGAAAATTCCTCAGGCATTCATAAACAACATAAAAAAGGACACTCCAATGACACGTGCCATTACTATTCTCACCGAGAATTTTTCCGATTGGGAAACCGCCCTGATAAATTCCACTGGTCGTGCCTATTACGGCTTCGATACGCGCTTCGCCACCCCCGATGGCGCTCCAGTCACCTCCTCTGGAGGCATGATCGTCACCCCGCACTTGGCGCTCGAAGCCATCCTACTCGATGAGCTTGACCTGCTAGTCGTATGTGGAGGTACTATCTGGCAAACCGATCTGGCCCCAAATATCGCAGCGCTAGTTGCCGCTGCCCATGAAAGAAACATCGTCGTCGCTGGCATTTGCGACGGTACCCGTGTGTTGGCGCAATCGGGCGTGCTCGATAACCTCCGTCATACGTCCAATTCGGCAGAAAACCTGTCGGAACTGAATTATGGTGGAGCCGCTTACTATCAGGATGTCCCTTATGCAGTTGCCGATCAGCATGTCGTCACAGCTCCCGGTACCGCTCCGGTCAGCTTCATGGCCGAAATCTTGCGCACCTTAGGTATATGTGACGAAAACCTCAACGCCTACCTCGCGATGCACGCTGCCGAGCACAGCAAGTCTGCCTAAACAGTTTTTCAACATGTTTCTCGGCATGTTTTGTTGTCCGTTCAGGTGAAGTAGGGCAGTTGTTAAAGATAGAGCCTGAAGGGTGTTGCCGGGTGGCTTCGGCGGGAGGGGCGGCCGGAATTTGACATGGGGACGGCCGGACGTGCAGTCACGCATGCCAATCCAGACCGCTACCGGTGCAAAACGGGGCGCTGCTATTTGTCGGCAGGCTCGGCTCGATAGGCGGACCAGTAGTAGTGGCTGTGCCGGTTGTGGCGGGCCAGTTTCTTCTCTATGAAAAGCCGGACGGTGCCGAGATGGCCGGCTTCGACCAGGACCTCATGGTGGCTGGGCGAGTCGTGCGTGGCCTGAGGCAACGTCTGCAGGCCAGCGGCGATGTAGTGCCCCTGGACTTGGGCAAGAATGCCGTTCGCGCCGAACTGGGGTAGCGGTTCGGGGGTTGTGGCCGGGAGATGGTAGCCTGCCGCGCGTTTGCTGTTGCCCATGCTCAGCTCCGACCGGGGACGACGCGCACGCCGTCCCGAGAAACCTCGATCTGAGGCTGGTGACCGTAGGCCCGAAGTAGCCGGACACCCTCCCGGACAGAACTCGGAATGTCCCTCGTACGGGCCAGCGCGCTGCTGGTGATGTGAAAGGCGCCACAACTTGGGCACCTGTAGAGGTAGCCATGAGATGGGGCGCGCATGCGCTCAGCGGCAGCGCCGCAGATGGGGCAGTTTGCAGGTTCGGGCGACATGGCGGGGCGTGTATGGGTACTGTATGAATATACAGTATAGCCTCACCCCAGCCTGCGCGGGAAGACGGCGCCTGATCTGTCTGACTTGCCCCAAGAACTTCCCGCAAAGCCTTGTGCCACCGTGCTTAAAGTTTACGCAGCAAGTTAGAAGAAATGCGCTAACCACATGATTTGATTGGGTTGTGTGGATATATGGGGTGCAGGTGGTCGGAGGTTCAAATCCTCTCGCCCCGATCAGACAGAAACCCGCTTGGTGAATAGCCAAGCGGTTTTTTTTCCGCGTGGAAATGGCCGGCCGGTGCGGTAACGCTTTGATACAGCCGTCACCGATGCCCGTTGCTATGCTCTGCCATCCTCCCGACCGATTCCCCACTTATGTTCCGAAAGCTCTATGTGGCTACCCTTGCGCTCCTCCTGCTGACGGCCGCGGCTGCCGCACGCGCCGATGACCGCGGCTACCCGAGCGCATATCGTGGCGGTGAGTACAAAGAGAAATTCCGTAGCGGCCCTTGTGAAATCGAACGCGAACAGAAGCGCGATGGCGAATACAAGGAAGAGCGCAAATGCAAGGGCGGCCCGCGTGGCTATGAGCAGAAGCAGAAGTACCGCGACGGCCCTTGCCTGATCGAGCGCGAATGGAAGGACGACGGTGAATACGAAGAGAAGGTCGAATGCAAGCGTGGATAAGTGCATGACCTTTCGGCCCGCCATGCGCGGCGCTGGCTGTTACTGCGAAAAGCCGGCCCGCTTTCTACCTAACCTGTTGCAACGATAGCGATCGCTGCTGTCGTTCTTACTTTTCCTGTGGAGCTTGCGCCATATATGCGCAACGCACGCAAGCACTCGGACGCGCGGGAACAGCAGGTCGCCAATTGCATCAGCGAGTTTGGACGCTGCCGGTGCTGGCTGACTCCGGGGAGCCCGCCAAGCTGCACTATTGGACAGCATCCAATACTCAGGCATGGTGTGGCTCTGACATAGGCCAGAGGTCTTCTCGCTGGACGAGGGAATCGGCTTCGCTGTCGGTGAGACTGTCACTCACAAAGAACTCGCGGCGCTCGACGTTGTTTCCAATGGAGCGTTCGAGGGTTACCCGACGATACGTTGCCTGATGCGCAGGGTCGTTCGCGAAGGCTGTTACCGGGCGATAGGTAAGTACGGATGACAAGGTGTTGGGGTTGTCGCGGACCGTGGTTCCATGCAGTGGCCCCCCAACGTAGGTAATGTCCATGGCCTGTTGAATCGCAACGTTCAGCGTTGCGTTCATCAACGTCTGCCAACCTTCCCCACTGGCGCGGAATGCATCCAGTACATCCGCGTCATAGCGAATGCTCACCAGTTCCTTGGTGCTGGCGAGCTTGGGCCGACCACGGCCGCGCTTGCCGAGCGGTTTCATGGCCTGCATCTCTTTCGCCGACACCTCGTACGTGTCCGGATCCGCAGCGATGCCGCGGTTGATGGCCGCGTCCTCTTCGTCGGTCGGCATGACGATCTTAGGCTTGGTCGACATAGTTCCGTACCTCGCGTTTATTGGCCTTGCGCAGGCTGATGATATGCATTGCATTCCCGCGCTGGGTGAACACCACGCAATAGAGGCGCTCATCAATGACGCCGAAGCCGATCTCGCGGAGTTCTCTGTAGTCGGCCCTGTCATCTATCCCTGCCAACAGGTTCGGCCAGTCGAACCTTGCCGCCAGCGCGAGTGAAACACCGTGCTTGGACTGGTTGCTGACATCCTTGACGGGGTCGAAGGTGATGTCAATGCGGAATAATTGTAGCTGCAAATAATAGGTGAGCCCAAGATTATCTGTGCTGCAGGATATTGATCCGCATCCTGAGTGCCTATTGGGCTATACGCGCTGCGCGGCCGTTTCCAGAAAAAGCGGCGAGATACCCGGGTTCTCCCATCATGGCCCGCTGGGGCCCTGGCTTAGACTCGTGCCGCTGTACTTGCCAGCCCGCCCGCACCCCGCCGCGGCGGGCTGTTTTTTTGGGGGCTAGCGAGTCAGTCTGCCCAACAGCGCGTCATGTCCGCTTGCCAGGCCGGCAAGCGCTGTTGCGTCGGCCAGTTCGAAATCGCTGAAGCGGAAGGCCGGTGCCACGGTGCAGCCGACTAGGGCGAAGTCCACGCCATCGCCCAGATCCAGGCGTTCGGCGGCAAACCATAGTCCGGCGGGCACCATTGCCTGGAAGGCCGCGCCGGGATGCCGCAGCGGGTCGCCCAGGCGCTGCGTGACGATGGTGCCGTCCACGATCCGGTGCACGTCCACGGGGGAGCCTGCGTGGTAGTGCCAGAGTTCGTCGGACCGGATGCGATGCCACGCGGAATAGTCGTTGCCGCACAGCATGTAGTGGATTGCGGTGCAGGCTTCGCGCGTGCGCCCGTCCTGGCAGACGACCTGTTCTTCGCCGCGATAGGTTTCGCGGTAGTAGCCGCCTTCCGGATGTGGCTGCAGGTCGAGCGAGCGGATCAGTTGGCGGGCGGTCGGACTGAGGTCTGGCATGTGGGCAAGGGGCGTGGCGCATCGGGGATGCGGAAGCCGTAGCTTAAAGCAGCGCGAAGCGTGCCTGGCCGGGGCCGACAAGGGCGGGGCGGCTGACCGGGTAGCGGTGACGGGTGCCCTGGGCGTCGAAGGACAGGAAATCCGGCGTCCAGCGCAGCGCCTGCAGCTGGCGTGGCTCGATGCCGTCGACGAGGATGGCGCCGGCGCCCACGCAGACACTGCCGCAGGGCAGGCGCAGGGATTCGCTGTCGTCGCCGAAGTAGTAGGCCTCGAGCAGGATGGAATCGGACTGGTACAAGGGCATGGGGCAGTATCCGGATACTGTATGGATGTACAGTATAGCCCTGGCCGGCGGTTCGGTCATCCCCCACGATTCTCATTTTCGTGCGCCGGCACACCCTGCGGCGCTGTGTCCTTGCCGCGTGGAAGTTGGTGGCAAGCGGTGTCGGCCTGGATTGGTATAACCTGAAAACGATGCCGGTCGCACAGCGTGGTCGTGGCAGGCCGGCAGGGTCGCTACGGGGGATGCCATGGCGAGGTGCGGGAGCAGGGCTTGCTGGTTTGGCTTGGGCGCGGTGCTGGGCGCGGCGGTGGGCAGTGCCTGCGCCATGCTGGTGCGCACCGCCGCGGAGCAGCGGGTGCTGCGCCAGCGCGATGCGCCGCTGGTGCCGTCCGATCCCGCGGCGGATCAGGCGCTGACCGATACCGCCACCGACGTGGTGGAGTACGGCGGCTTCGTGATCCACGTGTATTGCCACGCGCTGGGCATGGGGCGGTTCAAGGCCCTGTGCGATATCTGGGAGTCGGGCGCCGTGGTGCTGGAGGGCGGCGCGCCGCCGGCCACGCACGCGACGCCTGAAGACGCGCGGGCCGCGGCGATTTCGTGGGCGCGGCAATGGGTGCAGCACAATGGCTGAAGGCGCCGCCGCGCAATCATCGCCATGACAGGAGATGCCGATGCACGCCTGTGACCTGTGTCATCAGCTGGTGGGCGAACCGTCCAGCGTGCCGCCGCACGAGAACCTGGCTGCCTCGGGCATGGCTGCGATGAGCAACCGCTGCAAGGTCGACAGCCGCTGGCGCTGCACTGGCTGCGGCGCCTGGATGTATCAGAGCACGGCATTGGGTGAGCCGCCGAATATGTGGCGAATGGGCCCGCGGCCGGCCGACTGGCCTGATAATCACGGCTGAGCAGGCATGGCCGCGCCGCCACCAGGCGGTGCGGCCATGCCCGGTATCGCGCCCGGCTCAGGCTCTCGGGCGTCTGTTTCAAGGAGAATTCATGTTTGTTTGTGGGAACCAGGCTTGCGGTGCGCGCTGGGAGCCGAATGAGGTGCAGATCCGCAATGAAGGGCAGGGTCCCGTGTTCCGCTGCCCGCAATGCGGTGCACGCAATCACGTCCAGGCACGCACCGCGCGCGACGGCAGCACGGTCTACCGCCAGGTGGCGGCGAAGCCGGCGCCGCGCTAGTCCGGACCGACGGCGGCACGCCATGTCACCCCACGCATGTGGGGTCAAATACACATGGCTGCTGCCTTAAGCTTGCTCAGGCGGGACCGTTATACACATCATGGACTTTGCCGACCTTCCTCAAGACTCTGCTTCCAATGCCGAACGCATGGGCTGGGCGAACGCTTCGCCGGAAGTGATCGCCAAGGTATTGAATTCAGCACTGGCAGCGCAGGATCTCTCAGGGTTTGCCGCGCTGCTGTCGGATATCGCGCGCGACCGTGGCCTCAAGGGCGAGCGTGCCGCGCACCAGTCGATCTACGACATGCCGTACGCCAGCCTGCTGCCCAGGCAGAAGCACCTGCTTTCCGATGCCTTCGATCTGCTGGTCCTGCTCGGGCTGGAACTGCGCCCGCGTGGTGCCGACGCAGGCTTCGGCGACGCTGCGGACATCGACACGGACGCAGAAGCAGACCAATAACCCCCGGCTGGACAGCGCCGCTCTATGCGCGTTCCAGCATACCGATTTCGCGCACCGCGACCGACAGCATCGACAGCCCCGCAGCCCCCGAGGCGCGCTGGTCGGCCAGCATGCGCGTAAAGCGTTCCAGCGCGCCATGACGGCTGGACCGCCACGCATCGATCATGGTTTCGGGCGTATCCAGTTCACCCGCCTGTGTCAGCACGCTGACGGTCAGTGCGCGCTTGAGCCGCCCCAGGTCTTCCAGCGTGGTGGTGCGTGCCAGCAGATCCCAGTGCGTGTCCGATGGCAGCGCCAGCGCGCGCTCGCGCAGCCAGCTGAAGCTCAGGTGGCTGTCCAGCGCGAAATAAACCCCCGCCACCAGGTCCAGGCTGCGTTCGCACGCGGTGGCCACTTCGGCGATATCGAGCGCGGCAGCGGAGATCTCGCTGCCGGCCACGCGCACGGCCAGCGCTTCGTCGACCCCCGCATCCGTCAAGGCGCGGGTGCGCTCTGACAGCGCCGTCGCATCGGCCGGTGGCAGCAGCCGCGGCAGTTGCGGTGCCAGCCATTGCGCTGCCTGGGCAAAGCGCGCCAGATCCTCGGCGGCCTTGCTGCCGCTACGCAGATAGCGGATGAACCACAGGCACGCGCGCTCCAGCAGCAGCGCCACGGCCCCGAACATGCGCGCCTGCTCGGCATCGGCCACACGGTTGTCCAGCGCATCGATCTCCTGCCACAGGGTGGTCAGGCCGAAGACATCGCGTGCGATCAGGCAGGCGCGCACGATATCGGCCGGGCGTGCGTCGGTCTCTTCCATGATCCGGTGCACGAAGGTGGCGCCGATGCGATTGACCAGCATATTGGTCAGGTGCGTCGACAGGATCTCGCGTCGCAGCGGGTGGCGCTGCATCGCGTCGGCGTAACGCTGGCGCAGCGGAACCGGGAAATAGTCCGACAGCAGTCCGGCAACCAGCGCGTCTTCCGGCACGTCGGAGGCCAGCAGTTCGTCGTACAGCCACATCTTGCTGTAGGCAAGCAGCACCGCACGTTCGGGCGATGCGAGGCCTTCATCGGCCAGCTTGCGCTCGGCGATTTCCTCCTCCGAAGGCAGGAACTCCAGCGGGCGGTTGAGCCGCCCGGCGCGCTCCAGCCAGCGCACCAGGCGCGCCTCGCCGTCGAGCAGCGCGGGGCTGCTGCGCCCGGCCACGGACAGTGCCTGGGTCTGGTAGTAGTTGTCCTGCAGCACCAGCAGGCCGACCTCGTCGGTCATCTCGGCCAGCAGCTTGTTGCGCTGCTTCTCGGTCATTTCGCCGTCGGCAACCACCAGTCCGAGCAGGATCTTGATATTGACCTCGTGGTCCGAGCAATCCACCCCGGCCGAGTTGTCGATGGCATCGGTGTTGATGCGACCGCCGTTGCGCGCGAACTCGATGCGGCCCAGCTGGGTGAAGCCGAGGTTGCCGCCTTCGCCGACCACCTTGCAGCGCAGGTCGTTGCCATTGACGCGCACCGCGTCGTTGGTGCGGTCGCCGGCCTGCAGGTGGGTTTCCTGGCTGGACTTGACGTAGGTGCCGATGCCGCCGTTGTAGAGCAGGTCGACCGGCGCCATCAGGATGGCGTGGATCAGCTCGGCCGGCGACAGTGTGGCTGCCGTGACCCCCAGCACTGCCTGCACCTGCGGCGACAGCGGGATGGTCTTGGCGCTGCGCGGATAGATGCCGCCGCCGGCGGAGATCAGCGTGGCGTCGTAGTCGGCCCAGCTGGAGCGGGGCAGGCCGAACAGCCGCGTGCGTTCCTGCAGGCTCCTTGCCGTGTCCGGGTCGGGATCGAGGAAGATATGCCGGTGGTCGAAAGCCGCCACCAGCCGGATATGCGGCGACAGCAGCATGCCGTTGCCGAACACGTCGCCCGACATGTCGCCGATGCCGGCCACGGTGAAGTCCGTGGTCTGGATATCGACACCCATCTCGCGGAAATGCCGCTTGACCGATTCCCACGCACCGCGCGCGGTAATGCCCATCTTCTTGTGGTCATATCCGACCGAGCCCCCGGACGCAAAGGCATCGCCCAGCCAGAAGCCGTATTCGGCCGAGATCGCGTTGGCGAAATCGGAGAACGTCGCGGTGCCCTTGTCGGCTGCGACCACCAGGTAGGGGTCGTTGTCGTCGTGGCGCACCACCTCGGGAGGCGGCACCAGCTGGCCGCCGACGAGGTTGTCGGTCAAGTCCAGCAGCCCGCGCAGGAAGGTCTGGTAGCAGGCAATGCCCTCCTGCAGGAAAGCATCGCGGTCGGTGGGCGGGGGCGGGCGTTTGACCACGAAGCCACCCTTGGAGCCCACCGGCACGATCACCGTGTTCTTGACCATCTGCGCCTTCATCAGTCCCAGCACTTCCGTGCGGAAGTCCTCGCGCCGGTCTGACCAGCGCAGTCCGCCGCGGGCCACGCGCCCGCCGCGCAGGTGCACGCCCTCAACGCGTGGCGAGTAGACCCAGATCTCGAACATCGGGCGCGGCTCGGGCAGGCCAGGGACCAGCGCGGGATTGAACTTGAACGACACATACGGGCGCGGCTGGCTTTCCTCGCCACGGTGGAAATAGTTGGTGCGCACGGTGGCGTTGATCACGCCCAGGAAGAGCCGCAGGATGCGGTCCTCGTCCAGGTTGGGCACCTTGTCCAGCGCCGCGCCGATATCGGCCAGCAGCTTGTCGCAGCGCGCCTGGCGGGCGGTGTCGGTGGCGACCTCGCTGAAGGTGTCGAAGCGCGCAACGAACAGGCCGACCAGCATGGCGGCAATGGCCGCGTTGCCGGTCAGTGCGCGCTCGATATAGGCGTCGCTGAAGGTCGAGCCGACCTGGCGCAGGTAGCGGGCATAGGCGCGCAGGATGGTGACGTCGCGCGCGGCCAGCTCGGCGCGCAGCACCAGGCGGTTGAAATCGTCGTTCTCGATCTCGCCGTGCCAGGCGCGCGCGAAGGCATCCTCGAACAATGCCTTGACGCGCGCGATATCGAATTCCGCCGCGCCGCCGCTGTCGGCAATCTCCAGCCCGAAGTCGTGCACCCATACCGGCGTGCCGCTGTCGGGTTCGATCAGGTAGGGGCGCTCTTCATCCACGCGCACGCCCAGGTGCTCCAGCATGGGCAGGCTGTGCGACAGCGCGATCGGCTCGCCGGCACGGTACACCTTGAAGCGGAACACCCCCGGCGCGGCCTCGATCGGCCGGTACAGGTTCATCGCCATGCCGTTGCCGCGCAGCGCGTGCTCCATCAGCTCGATATCGCGCACCGCGGTGCGGGCCGGATAGTCCTCACGGTAGCCGGCGGGGAACGAGCCGCCATAGCGCTGCAGCAGCCGGTTGCCTTGCTCTTCGCCATGGCTTTCATGCAAGGCTTCGGCGAGATCGTCCTGCCAGCGGCGGCTGGCGTGCACGATGCGCGCCTCCAGCTCGCGCGTATCAACGTGCGGCATGGTGCCGGGCTCGCCGCGCACGGTCAGCTGGATGCGCGCCAGCGGCGACTCGGACAGCAGCGGCGTGAACTCGCAGCTGGTGCCGTGGAAGGCCGCGGTCAGCAGCTTCTGGATCTTCTGGCGCAGGTCGGTGTTGTACTTGTCGCGCGGCACGAACACCAGGCACGAGACAAAGCGGTCGAAGCGGTCGCGCCGTACAAAGAGCCGGGTGCGCTGGTGTTCCTGCAGCCGCAGGATGCCGGTGGTGATGTCGAACAGTTCATCCTCGGTGGCCTGGAACAGTTCATCGCGCGGGTATTGCTCAAGGATGGTCACCATCGACTTGTACAGGTGCCCCTTGGCGAGGAAGCCCGCGCGCGCCAGGATATTGGCGCACTTGAGCCGCACCAGCGGGATTTCCGCGATCGGCGCCATGTAGGCAGTCGAGGTGTACAGGCCGACAAAGCGCCGCTCGCCGAACAGCTGCCCCTTGTCATCGAGCAGCTTGACGCCGACATAGTCGAGATAGCCCGGCCGGTGCACGGTGGCGCGCGAGTTGGCCTTGGTCAGGAAGATCGGCGAAGCCCCTTCGATGATCGCGGTGGCCGCGGCGGGCAGCAGCGTGAGGTCTTCGGTATCGGGCTCGCGCAGGCTTTCGCGCAGGATGCCCGCGCCCGAGCCCGGCACGCCGCGCAGGAAGTAGCGCCCGTCCTGCGACACCAGCTGGTAGTCACGCTGGCCGAGGAAGGTGAAGTGGTCATCCATCATCCAGTCCAGGAAGGCGCGCGCTTCGGCGCTTTCCGGCGCGGCCGCGTCGGGCGCCTGCGCCATGGCGCTGATGGTGGTCTGGGTGATGTCGCACATCTTCGGCCAGTCTTCCACCGCCGCGCGCACGTCGACCAGCACCTGCGCAATGCAGCTGCGTAGCGCCTCCAGCCGCGCGGCCTCGCCGCTGCGGTCGATCTCGAAGTGGATAAAGGACTCCAGGCGCGAGCTGTCCCCGGCTTCGCCGGCGCCGCCCTTGGCGATCCGCTCGATGCCGCCGCGCGCGTCGCGCCAGACCCGGAACACGGGATGGATCGCCGAGTGCAGCGCCAGTCCCTGCCGGTTGATCTCCACCGTCACCGAGTCGACCAAGAAGGGCATGTCGTCATTGACGATCTCGACCACGGTGTGGTCCGAGTGCCAGCCGTGCTCTTCCAGGTTGGGGTTGTAGACGCGGATGCGCGCATTGCCGGGGGTGAATTTCTGTGCGGTCTGCCAGTGCGCCATCACGGCGCCGTAGAGATCGTCGACGTCGTGCTGGAGCAAGTCTTCGGCGTCGGCCTGGTCGTAGTAGTGCAGCAGGAAGGGCTCGACCACGGCGAACATCGCCGCCGGCAGCCGCTCGCGCGCGAAGCTGGCCAGTTCGTCCAGCAGGTGCGCGACCTTGTCTTCGTTCTCCTGCGGCATGATCCCTCCTCGCGGTGTCGATGGGCGGCCCGCAGCATGTGCCGGGGCATGCTCATACTTTAGGAAAAAACCGCATGCCCGGCGCAAGAAAAGTGGCGGGTATGAGGATGACGCGTGAAGAAAAGGATCGGTTCCCGCTGCTGCCCGCGGGACCGGCTTGCGCGGCGCTCAGAGGCGCGTGGCGGCGAGGGTGGGGCAGGTGGTGGGGCGGTGGGCGACCGGCGGCAGGCCGGGGCAATGCGAGGGCGCGGCAGCTGTCTCCTGCCGGGCGGCTTGGGTGCCCGCGCGAACCTGGCGCGTGGTGTGGTCGCTCAGCGTGGTCTTCATCCGCTCCAGCAGGGAGCCCAGCGCAACACGCTCTTGCGAACTGAGCGCCGCTACTGACACGCTGTGCAGCGCGCTGAGGGCCTGCGCGGTGCGCTGCAGCCGGCTGGCTGCGCTATCTGCAATGCGGGGCGCCTGGGTGTCTGCGTACTCGATCCAGCCGTCGCGCTGCAGTTCATCCAGCATCGTCTCGGAACGCGCGACATCGATCAGCATCGGGCCGGTCAAGGGCGAGCCGCGCACGAAGGCATCCTGGCGGATGGCCCGCAACAGAAGCCACTGGGCGTAGTTCAGGCCAGAGGCGCACAGCGTCTGTTCCAACGCACTTTGCCAGGCGGTTACGGCATCAACCAGGGCAAGGACAACCGGCTCGCTGGGTTCGAGGGGTCTTGGCTGCATGAATGGCGTCTCCTGTTTTGGTTTGCCGCCACTGCGATGCGCTGGCATCCGTCGCACAGATACCAGGGGCCGGAGCATGGCCGGCCCGGGCGGCACGGACGCCGCAACCTCTCTGGCGGGGCACGGTCGACCGATGGGGCAGACACTACCAGAATCCTTTGCCGGCAATGTGACAGCGAGGGAATGCCCTGTGGCATCACAGGGACATAGTGGCCCGCACGTTTCCCAGCATTGTTTCAGCTATGAATAAAGCGACTGGAAACTATGACTTTAAATCACAGCCAGAATGTATGCGGCTGGCTACACTGCCTGCCGGAGACCCCCGCCAACGAGCCTTCAGGCCAGCACGGGGCGCGCGGCGCGGGCACGGGCCCGGCCGCCAGACCGGAGATAAGGATGTACAAGGAACGCATTCGCCTGGCCAGGCTGCACGACAAGGTTGTCTCGGCCGACGAAGCCGCCGCGCTGATCCGCGACGGCATGACGGTAGGCATGAGCGGCTTCACGCGCGCGGGCGACTGCAAGGAAGTCCCGTTTGCGCTGGCGCGGCGGGCGGCAACCGAGCCACTGCGCATCACCCTGATGACCGGCGCCTCGCTGGGCAACGATATCGACCGGGTACTGGCAGAGGCCGACGTGATTGCGCGCCGCCTGCCGTTTCAGTCTGACGCCACGCTGCGCCGCAAGATCAACGCCGGCGAAGTGATGTTCATCGACCAGCACCTGTCCGAGACCGTGGAGCAACTGCGCTCCGGCCAGATCGCGCCGGTGGACGTTGCGGTGGTGGAAGCGGTGGCGATCACCGAGCAGGGCGGCATCATCCCCAGCACCTCGGTCGGCAACTCGGCCAGCTTCGCCATGCTGGCGCGCAAGGTGATCGTCGAGATCAACCTGAACATGCCGCTGGAGCTGGAAGGGCTGCACGACATCTACTTCCCGGTGCAGCGTCCCTACCGCCAGCCGATCCCGCTGATCGCGCCCGAGCAGCGCATTGGCCTGCCGTATATCCCCATCGATCCCGAGAAGATCGCGGCCATCGTCATCACCGCCAAGGACGACAGCCCGTCCAACGCGCTGCCGCCGGATGCCGATACGCGCAATATCGCCGGCCATCTCAACGATTTCCTGCTGCGCGAAGTCCGCGCCGGCAGGCTCTCGCCCTCGCTGCAGCCGCTGCAGGCGGGCATTGGCACCATTGCCAACGCGGTGTTGCACGGCATGGTCGATTCACCGTTCCGCGACCTGCAGATGTATTCCGAGGTGCTGCAGGACAGCACCATCGAACTTCTGGATGCGGGGCGCCTGGCGTTTGCCTCGGCCTCTTCGGTGACGCTGACGCGCGAGGTGTACCAGCGCTTCCTGTCGAACCTGGACCGCTATCGCTCGCGCCTGGTGCTGCGTCCGCAGGAGATCAGCAACCATCCGGAGATCCTGCGCCGGCTCGGGCTGATCACCATCAATACGGCGCTGGAGTGCGACATCTACGGCAACGTCAACTCCACGCATGTGGGGGGCACGCACATGATGAACGGCATCGGCGGCTCCGGGGATTTTGCGCGCAATGCGCACCTGTCGGTATTCGTGACCAAGTCGGTGGCCAAGGGCGGCGATATCTCCAGCATCGTGCCGATGGTGGCGCACGTGGACCATACCGAGCACGACGTCGACATCATCGTCACCGAGCACGGCCTGGCCGACTTGCGCGGCCTGGCGCCGCGCGAACGCGCGCGCACGCTCATCGCCAACTGTGCCGACCCGCAATACCGCGAGCTGCTGGGCGACTACTTCCGGCGCGCCAGCGCCCATGGTGGCCAGACCCCGCACCTGCTGGAAGAGGCGCTGTCCTGGCATGTCGGCTTCCGCGACCGCGGCACCATGCAGCCCGCGCACCCGGCCCAGGCGATGGCAGCCTGAGCGCTGCCTCCGCCAGAAAGCAAAACAGCCCGCGCAAGCGGGCTGTTTGCCTTGGTGCCGCCGGTTGGCGGCGGGGCAGGCTTACTGCGCCTTGCCGCCCTGGCTGGCGGGTGCCTTGGCGCCGTCGGTGTACGGGTCAGCCTTGCCGGCCTTGGCGCCGTCGGTGTACGGATCGAACTTGCCGGCCTTGGCGCCATCCGTGTTCGGGTCGAACTTCTTGCCCGAGTTGGTCAGGTCCGACTTGGTCGATTGCTTGGCGCCATCGGTGTACGGGTCGAACTTGCCGGACTTGGCCGGGTTCTGGTTCGGGCTGGCCTTCTTGGTGTGGCTGCCACCGTAGAGATCGCCGCCTTCGGTGTAGTTCTTCTGCGCGTACACTTGCGTCGCGCCCAGTGCGGCCAGTGCTGCAACGATCAGGGTCGAAACGGTCTTTTTCAGCATCTTGCTTATCCTCGCGATTGACGGTCGCGCAGCGCCTGCGCGAATCCGGTTTGGGGCCGAGCTTGGCCGGTGACGGCCGGGCACATGTGGCGGAACACCCGGTAAATGTACCGAGTCAGCGCTTGTCCGCAAAGTGAAAATTTCTTTTACAAGTATTGAACACCCATGGCGTTGCCTGCGTACTGCGCCGGATCAAATGCAACGCTCTTTAGATAGATGTGGGTGCCCCATGGCCCATTTTCAACGGCCAGCCATAAAAAAACGGCTGCCAGGTGGCAGCCGGTCATGACCCTCGCGGGACGGTTTCGCCGTCCGGTTATTCCAGTGTGATGTTCTGGTCGCGTGCGATCTTCTTGCGCAGGTCCAGCTCGCGCTTGATCTGGGCGGCGTACTGCGCCGCGGTGTTGCCGTCGGTGTAGGCACCGCTGTCGGCCAGGCGGCGCTTGACGTTCGGGTCCTGCAGCGCCTTGACCGCGGCATCATGCACGCGCGTGATGATTGCCGCCGGCGTGCCGGCCGGGGCCACCAGGCCGTACCAGGCCATGTTGTTCATGTCCTTCATGCCGGCTTCGGCAAAGGTCGGCACGTCAGGCAGGCCCTCGACCCGCTTGGGCGCTGCCACTGCCAGCGCGCGCAGCTTGCCGGCCTGGATATGCGGCATCGACGACGGCAGGTTGTCGAACTGTGCGTTGACCTGGCCGGCCAGCGTGTCGTTCAGCGCAGGGCCCGATCCGCGGTAGGGGATATGGACCATATCGGTCTTGGTGATGTCCTTGAACAGCTCGCCGTCCAGGTGCGAGATGCTGCCCTTGCCGGCCGAGGCGTAGCTGTACTTGCCGGGGTTGGCCTGCAGCATCGCGACGAATTCCTTCAGGGTCTTGGCCGGCACCTTCGGGTTGACCGTCAGCACGTTCGGCACGTTGACCAGGTTGGTGATCGGCGCGAAGTCCTTTAGCGGGTCGTACGGGTTCTTGGGGTTGGTGGCGGGGTTGGTCGCCATCGTGCTGACGGTGGCGATGCCCAGCGTGTAGCCGTCCGGGGCGGACTTGGCGAGCGCGTCGGCGCCGATCGCGCCGCCGCCGCCGCCGCGGTTTTCCACCACCACCGGCTGGCCCAGTTCGCGGCCGAGGCCGTCGGAGACCGCGCGCGCAACGATGTCGGTGGTGCCGCCGGCCGCGAACGGAACGATCAGGCGGATCGGCTTGTTGGGGTAGGACTGGGCCTGGGCCAGGCCGGCGTGGGCCAGGCCAAGGGCGGCGATGCAGGCGGCTGCGCCGGCGTTGATAACTGCTTTCAAGGAGTGCCTCCGTTCTTCTTTCACTGATTCGCCAGGCGGGCTGCAGGCGTTTCTTCGGACGCAGACCTTTCGTCTGCGCCCCGCGCTGTCACGGATCCCCGCGCTGGCATGACCGGGCCGTGCCGGGATGCGGCGACGGCCGGCACCTTGCGATAGTTCCGCGATACGGAACTATGTTCCACAATGTGCGCGGATGCGATTCAACCGGGAAAGCGGGCGCAGGGGAATTGGTGAGAACCCGCGTATCAAGAAACCGGCAGCCATGCCGACCGCGCGCAACCGCAGTGCGCGCGGAAATGAAAAAAGCCGGAAGCAAGCTTCCGGCTTTTCCTGAATTCGCTGGTGGGGCGTGAGTGACTCGAACACTCGAC
>NZ_JFJW01000037.1:67039-67126 GCF_000611125.1 Cupriavidus sp. SK-4 | reverse complement strand
GGGGCCTCGCGCACCAGCGCGCCGGGGCGCAGGTTCTGCGTGCCCTCCACCACCACGCGGGCGCCGGGCTGCACCCCCTCGACCACG
>NZ_JFJW01000037.1:54881-67023 GCF_000611125.1 Cupriavidus sp. SK-4 | reverse complement strand
CCCTCGACCACGGCGGCGGCGGCAGTGGTGGTCACAACCTGCACCGGCACGCGCGCCACCTTGCTGTCGGGCTGTACCACATAGACAAAGCGGCCTTCCGGGCCCGTCACCACCGCCTGCGGCGGCACCGACAGCGCGCCCCTCAGGGTCTGCACCACGGCGTTGACGTTGGCATAGGTGCCCGGCCACAGCCGCTGCTCTTCATTGTCGAACTGCGCCTTGACGCGGATGGTGCCGTACTGCGGATCGACGGTGTTATCCACAAAGGTGATCCTGCCGGTCACCGGCGTCTTGCTGCCGTCGTTGGGCAGCGCGGTGACCTGCACCGGGCCGGCGTGCAGCGCCTCGCGCAGCGCGCCCAGCTGCCGCTCGGGCAGGCTGAAGGTGACGGCAATCGGCTGCACCTGGGCAATGATGACCATCGGCTGTGTGCTGTTGGGCAACACCAGCGAACCCGGGAAGGCGTTGATCACGCCGGTGCGGCCGCTGATGGTGGCGCGGATGGCGCCGTAGCTGACCGCCACGCGGCTGGCGTCGATGGCGGCCTGGTCGGCGCGCACGGTGGCGGCAAAGCCGTCCACCTTGGCCTGGGCCGTGTCGACCGCGCTCTTGGAGATGAAGTTGCGCTGCAGCAGCTCCTGGCTGCGCGCGAGCGTGCGCCGGGCATCGGCCAGGTCAGCCTGGTCGCGCAGCAACTGGGCCTGCGCCTTGGCCAGATTGGCCTCGTCCATGCGGGTATCGAGCGAGAACAGCAGGTCGCCCGGCTTGACCGTCTGGCCTTCCTTGATATGGACGGTGCGCACGGTGCTGGACACCTGCGGGCGCACCTCGACCGTGGACAGCGCGGTGACATTGCCGTTGGCCTTGACCTGCAGCGGCACGTCGCCCTGCTGCACTCGCGCGGTGGACACCACCACGGCTGCCGGCGCCTTGGGCGCCGGCTTGGGCGCAAACCAGGTACGCCAGGCAAACCAGCCCACGCCGGCAATGACCAGCAGCACGGCCACCGCCGCCCACGGCGATACGCGGCCACGCCCGGTTCCGGTGGCCGCCCTCCAGTTGCTGTCGACGAAGCCCTTGGGCTGGTCGATCCTTTCAGATTTCATATTGTGTGGACCCTCTGCACCGCGTCTTCGCGCCACTCCCCGTGATCGCCCGGCTGGTTGTGTCCAGATGTTGCCGGTGCGTGTCGCGCAAAGACTCTACTGATACCGCGCTTCGCCCGCCGGAGCCAGCGCCGCGTATTACAGTCCGTTACAGGGTTGCAAGGGTCTGGTAATGCCCGGCGCCGGCAAACGCCGTCCGGGCCACAGGGGAAGCCGGAGATGTGTTTAGCGGGGCGCTTGTATTGTTAGACAAACATTATCAGAAAAGCTGCCGCCGGCTATCGCGGCGCCACTGATTGACGCTGTCCACCGACAATTCGCGTGGCCCGGCCTGCACAATAACAACATCGCCGGCGCGCACTTCTCCCTTCAGCACCACGCTGAGGTAGACCCCGGAGTAGCCGCTCTGGATCATGTCGCGCACCGCGTGGCGGTAGCCCAGCGCGGCATTGAACTTGTAGCAGGGCTTGCGCGGCGACTCCACCCGCAGCAGGGCCGTGCCCACGCGCACGAGGTCGCCGATCCAGAGGCCGGATTCAAGCAGCCCCTCCAGGGTCAGGTTCTCGCCCATGGCGCCAAACGGCAACGGCGGTCCTGACTCGGGCTGCCCGCAGGCGCGGCGGCGCGCGTTCCACCACGGGTAGTGCTCGAAAGGATAGGCATAGACCGCCTTGTCCAGGCCGCCGTGCACGGTCAGGTCGCCCTGTTCGTCGCCGGCCAGGCCCAGCGGCTGCACCTGTACCCGCAACGGGTGCAACAAGGTGCTGACAGGGTGCTTGCGAATGCCCGACAGCACCACCGCCTCGGTGCCAGCCCCGGCGACCACCAGCGGGATGGCCTTGCCCAGGCTTACCGCCAGCACGCGCGCAAGGCCCGGCCGAGGTCTGGATTCGCTCACGTGCACCCCCGCTTTGTGGTTGTGCTTCCGATTGTGGAAAGGGCTGTGGATAAGCTGCGGATATGCCTGAGGATAACGGGCTGGATAACACTGTGGACAAGTGCTTGGTGCGGTCCCTCACAAGGAACCCGGCGGCGGGGAGCCGCCTCTGGTTTCAGCCTTGCATCACACCTGCTGCGCCGCCTGCGGCCGCTGCCACTGGCAGCCCAGCGCCCGGGCGCGCTGCGATACCGCCAGCGCCACCAGCATCAGCGCCGCCGCGCCCCAGTGCAGCGTATCGGCACCGGCCAGCGTATAGATGGCAGCCCCGGCCATGGCGCCGGCCGCCTGGCCCAGGTAGATCGACGAAGAGTTCAGCGAGATTGACACCGATGCCCGCTCCGGCGCCAGCAGCACCAGCCGCGCCTGCTGCGCGCTGTTGGTGGCAAACCCGCCCACGCCCCACAGCATGAACAGCAACACCAGCGCCACGCTGCCCAGCCCGGCCAGCGGCCACAGCACCATGGCCGTGATCGAGGTCAGCAGCGTGACCTGCACGATCCGGCTGGGCGTGACCCGGTCCATGCGCGACGCCGCCATGGCATTGCCGAACACGCCGCAGGCGCCGTAGGCCAGGAACATCAGGCTGAGCGCGCCACCGCTGATGCCGTACACGTCGCGCATCAGCGGGGCGATATAGGTGAACACGGTGAACATGCCCGCCGACGAGATCATGGTGGTCAGCACCACCAGCATGATCGGCTTGTGGCGCAGCACCGCGCCCCAGGCCTCGCGCCCGGCCGGCGGCACGGTCAGCCCGCGCGGCAGCGCACGCCAGACCGCCGCCGACACCAGCAGCGCCAGGCCACCGACCAGCGCCATGCTGACGCGCCAGCCCAGCGTGCTGGAAATCCACGTGCCCAGCGGCACGCCCACCACGCTGGCGATGCTCCAGCCAAGAAACACAAAGCTGATGGCGCGCCCGCGCGTCTGCGCGTTGACCAGCAGCGGCAGCGTTGCGGCGGTCTGGGGCGTATAGATGGCCGCGCCGATCGCGGTCAGGAAGCGGATCGCCATCAGCGCCGCAAAGCTGGGCGCAAACGCGGCGGCGAGGTGCATGACCCCATAGACCAGCAGCGACCCGGCCAGCAGCAGCCGGCGGTCGATGCGCGAGCCGAGCGTGGCGAACAGCGGGGCGCCGATGCAGGTGGCCAGCGCAAATACCGAGATCAGCTGCCCGGCGCTGGCCGCGCCCAGCCCGAAATCGCCGGCAATGTCGTTCAACATGCCGGTAACGATCATCGCACCGGTGCCAATGACGAAGTTGCCGACGCAGAGCGTCACTAGCCTGGGATCCATGCCGGCCTTGGGAATTGGGATTGGCGCAGGAGGGCGCCTTGTTGTTGTCTGGGCTGCCGCGGGCCGTGGCAGGCCGGGCGGTAAGGGAAGTCCGGAGTGTAGCGGTTTCGTGGAATTCGCGTTTTCCAGAAGAAATGCCCGGCCAGATGTGAAACACCCCTGTCCCGCATGGCGGAACAGGGGTGTCGGGGGCGGGCTGTCCGGAGGCAATCCGGCCGCTGGTGACTCAGCGCGTCAGCACCGGCGCCAGCGCCTTCGGGTTGACGATGCAGTCATGGTTGCCGGCCAGCACGTCCAGGATGTTCTGGAACGCGGTGCGGAAGTACAGCTCGTAGCTGTCGCGCTCCACATAGCCCAGGTGCGGCGTGCAGATGCAGTTTTCCATGCGCAGCAGCGCGTGGCCCTGCAGGATCGGCTCGGATTCGAACACGTCGATCGCCGCCATGCCCGGGCGGCCCCGGTTCAGCGCGGTGACCAGCGCGTTCTCTTCCAGCAGTTCGGCACGGCTGGTGTTGACGAACAGCGCCGTGGGCTTCATCCGGGTCAGGTCAGTCATCTTGACGATGCCGCGGGTGTCGTCATTCAGGCGCAGGTGCATCGACAGCACATCGCTGTCGGCAAACAACTGCTCCTTCGATTCGGCCACGCCCAGCCCGTCGGCACGGGCGCCTTCCAGCGACGCCTCGCGGCCCCAGACCAGCACCTTCATGCCAAAGGCGCGGCCATAGCCGGCCAGCAGCCGGCCGATCTTGCCATAGCCCCAGATCCCCAGGGTCTGGCCGCGCAGCACTTGGCCCAGGCCGAAATTGGGCGGCATCGTCGTCGATTTCAGCCCCGACTGCTGCCAGGCGCCGTGCTTCAGGCTGGCGACATACTGGGGGATGCGGCGCTGGGCGGCCATGATCAGCGCCCAGGTCAGCTCGGCCGGCGCCACCGGCGAACCCACGCCTTCGAGCACGGCCACGCCGCGGTCGGTGCAGGCGTCCAGGTCGATATGGCTGCCGGGGCCGGCGCCGACCCGGCCGGTCTGGCTGATGATCTTGAGTTTGGGCAGTTTTTCAAGCAGTTGCCGGGTGATGCGGGTGCGTTCGCGGATCAGCACCACGGCTTCGACGTCTGACAGGCGTGCGGCCAGCTGGCCCACGCCCTTGACGGTGTTGTTGAACACCTTGACGTCGTGCCCCTCCAGCAAGCTGAAGCAAGGCAGCTTGCGCACGGCATCCTGGTAATCGTCGAGTACGGCAATCTTCATCGGCAACTCTGGTTGTCTAACGGTCTTGTGCCGGTTGGTGCGCGCGGCCACCGAGCCGCGCGCCGGCCAACAGTATTGTTGAGAAATATCGAAAAACCCACGCCGGCCGGTGGCAGCGATTGTTGCATAGCAAAAAACAGGGGGGTGCGCCAGTGGTATCCTTGCCCGTTCCGGTGCCGCCGCGGATTGTCGGTAGAGCCTTGCTCCCGCCACGCGATCGCACCCGGACAAAGTCCGGCCAGCCCGCGCAGCCACCCCTGCGCGCGCGAAGCGCAACTGTAGCGCAGCCGCAGGGACCGCCGCGACCTTTTGCATAAACGGGGCCGCCGCGGAGTTGTAACGGGATGTGTCGATCCGAGTGTGACATCACTCCGGGCGCGTGACGGCCCCATTTGCCCGCTGGACAGGCTTTGCAAGGATTCCTTCCCTTCCTTCCCTTTACGAATCTGGAGTCTGCAGTATGAACCACCCCACGATGCAAGGTACGGCGCCCGTCAATGCGCCGGCCTGGGTCAAGCACCCCAAGCTGGTGGCCTGGGTCGCGGAAATCGCCGCCCTGACCAAGCCTGACAATATCTATTGGTGCGACGGCTCCCAGGAAGAATACGACCGCCTGTGCGAGCAGATGGTCGCCGCCGGCACCATGAAGCGGCTGAACCCGGCCAAGCGCAAGAACTCCTTCCTGGCGCTGTCGGACCCCTCGGACGTGGCGCGGGTGGAAGATCGCACCTTTATCTGCTCTGAAAAGCAGGAAGACGCCGGCCCCACCAACAACTGGACCGAACCCGCCAAGATGCGCCAGACGCTGAACGGCCTGTTCGACGGCTGCATGCGCGGCCGCACGCTGTACGTGGTGCCGTTCTCGATGGGCCCGTTGGGCTCGCCGATCGCCCATATTGGCGTGGAACTGTCCGATTCGCCGTATGTGGCGGTCAATATGCGCATCATGACGCGCATGGGCCGCGCCGTGTACGACGTGCTGGGCACCAACGGCGAGTTCGTGCCGTGCGTGCACACCGTGGGCAAGCCGCTGGCCGCCGGCGAGCAGGACGTGGCCTGGCCGTGCAATCCGACCAAGTACATCGTCCATTTCCCGGAAACGCGCGAGATCTGGTCGTTCGGCTCCGGCTACGGCGGCAACGCTCTGCTGGGCAAGAAGTGCTTTGCGCTGCGTATTGCATCGACCATGGGCCGCGATGAAGGCTGGCTGGCCGAGCACATGCTGATCCTGGGCGTGACCTCGCCCGAGGGCAAGAAGTACCACGTGGCAGCGGCCTTCCCGTCGGCCTGCGGCAAGACCAACTTCGCCATGCTGATCCCGCCCAAGGGTTTCGAGGGCTGGAAGGTCACCACCATCGGCGACGACATCGCCTGGATCAAGCCGGGCCAGGACGGCCGCCTGTACGCCATCAACCCGGAAGCCGGCTACTTCGGCGTGGCCCCGGGCACCAGCGAGAAGACCAACTTCAACGCGATGGCGACGCTCAAGGAAAACGTCATCTTCACCAACGTGGCGCTGACCGACGACGGCGACGTGTGGTGGGAAGGCATGACCAAGGAAGCGCCCGCGCACCTGGTCGACTGGCAGGGCAAGGACTGGACCCCGGAAATCGCCAAGGCCACCGGCGCCAAGGCCGCGCACCCGAACGCCCGCTTCACCGCGCCGGCGTCGCAGTGCCCGTCGATCGACGAGAACTGGGACAACCCGGCCGGCGTACCCATTGATGCGTTCATCTTCGGCGGCCGCCGCTCGACCACAGTGCCGCTGGTGACCGAGGCCCGCAACTGGACCGAAGGCGTCTACATGGCCGCCACCATGGGTTCGGAAACCACCGCCGCGGCCGCCGGCCAGCAGGGCGTGGTGCGCCGCGACCCGTTCGCCATGCTGCCGTTCTGCGGCTACAACATGAGCGACTACTTCGGCCACTGGCTGGAACTTGGCAAGAAGCTGGAAGCCGCGGGCGCGAAACTGCCGAAGATCTACTGCGTCAACTGGTTCCGCAAGGATGCCGACGGCAACTTCGTGTGGCCCGGCTTTGGCGAGAACATGCGCGTGCTGTCGTGGATGATCGACCGCGTGGAGGGCAAGGGGCAGGGCGCCGAGCACGTGTTCGGCACCACCCCGCGCTATGAGGACCTGAACTGGAATGGCGTGGACTTCACGCCGGCGCAGTTCACGAAGGTGACCTCGATCGATCGCGATGCGTGGCAGCAGGAACTGGCGCTGCATGACGAGCTGTTCACCAAGCTGCAGGATCGGCTGCCTCAGGCGCTGGCGGAAGCGCGGGCGGCGCTGGGCAAGCGGCTGGACGGCTGATCGCGCCACGGTTCGCGCAGTTCGCTATCAAGACGCCCGTCTCTGCTGAGACGGGCGTTTTTTTATTCCCTCTCGCTATCCCCCAACGTCTCCACCGCATACTTCACCAGCCCCGCCCGCCCCTCGATCCCAAGCTTGCGCTTCAGGTTCAGCCGGTGCGTCTCCACCGTGCGCACCGACACCCCCAGCTGCGCCGCAATCTCCTTATTGGCCAGGCCACGCCCGATCCCGCGCAGGATATCGCGCTCGCGTGGCGTGAGCGCATCGAGCGGCCCTGCGGCGGGGCTCTGCTCGGCCATGCCGCGTGCAATGCGGGCGCTGTAGAAGACCCGTCCGGCCAGCACGGACTGGATCGCCGCCATCAGCTCGTCGGCGGGCGCGTCCTTGAGCACATAGCCGCGCGCACCGGCACGCACCGCCTGGCGCACGTATTCCAGGTTGTCGTGCATCGACACGATCAGCACCGCCAGCTCCGGATAGCGGTCATGCAGCGCCGCGGCCAGGGCAATGCCGCCCATGCCGCGCATGCCGATATCGGTGATGACCAGGTCGGGCAGCTCGGCGGCACCGGCGCGGTCCAGCCACGCCAACGCGGCCTCGCCGTCGTCGGCTTCGCCCACCACGCGCAGGCCGGGCTGCAGCGCCAGGTGCATGCGCATGCCGTCGCGCACCAGCGCATGGTCGTCGATCAGCAATACGCGGGCGGGCACTTTGGTGGAGTCGGCTCTCTGGGTCATGACGGCGAGGGTCCTGCTGAAACGGGATCGTGCGCAATGGCCGCGGGCCTGGCCAGCGGCAGTGAAGCGACCAGCTGGGTGCCGCCCATACCGGAAACGATGTCGAACTGCCCGCACAGCGCGGCGATGCGCTCGCGCAGGTTGCGCAGGCCGATGCCGCGCTGCGGGTCCTCCTGCATGCGCGCCACGTCGAAGCCATGCCCGTCGTCGCGCACGGTGAGGCGCGTGGCATCGGCATCGAAGGCCAGCGCCACCGCGACCCGGCGCGCGCCGGCATGGCGCTCGACGTTGGTCAAGGCTTCCTGGGCGATGCGGAACAGCGCCGTGGCCTGCTCGTCGGGCAGTTCGCGCGGGGCGCCGCTCTGCGTCACCGCAATCTCCAGTCCGCTGCCGCCCTGCATCTCGCGCGCCAGGTGCTGCAGCGCGGCGTACAGGCCCAGGTCGTCGAGCAAGGCGGGGCGCAGGTTGCGCGCCACGCGGCGCACTTCATTGAAGACGGTATCGAGCCGGTTCAGCGCCATGCCCAGCACCGGCGCCACCGCGGCGCCTTCGGCCGGGGCCAGGCGCAGGCGGTTGGTGGCGGTTTCCAGCACCAGCTTGACCGACACCAGCAGCTGGCTGATGCCGTCGTGCAGCTCGCGCGAGAGCCGGGCGCGCTCTTCTTCCTGCGACTGCACCACGCGCTGCGCCAGCTGGCGCAACTTGGCGTCGGCCTCGCGGTGCTCGCTGACGTTCAGCGCCAGGCCGCTGGCGGCAACCAGCAGGATGCTGATGCCGGCGATCACGCCGATCCAGGCCATGGTCGCGCGGATATCGGTCTCGGCACGCGCATCCAGCTGGCGCAGCGTGCTTTCCACGTCATCCAGGTAGATGCCGGTGCCCACCATCCAGCCCCATTCGGGCACCGCCACCACATAGCCGAGCTTGGGCGCCAGCTGCTGCGACGAGGGTTTTCTCCACAGGTAGCGCACAGCGCCGCCACCGGCCTTGGCCGCGGCGATCAGTTGCTGGATGGTCAGCGCGCCCTGCGGGTCGCGCAGCGTCCACAGGTCCTGGCCGACCAGTTCGGGCTGGCGCGGGTGCATCAGGTTGCGGCCCTGCAGGTCATAGAGGAAGAAGTAGCCGTCGGGGCCGTAGTCCAGCCGCGCGAGTGCCTCCATCGCGGCCTGCCGGGTGGCGGCGTCGGTGCGCCCGGAGCGCACCAGCGGCGCGATCGCGCTCTGCGCCAGTTCTACGTAGTGGCGCAGCTCGGTTTCCTTGCTCTGCAGGTAGGCGGCCTCGACCAGCGCGCGTTCATGCTGCGCGAGCTGCGTGGCCTGGAAGCGCACGGCAAGTGCGATGCCCAGCATGGCGACCGCAAGTGGCGCCACGGCTAGCAACAGGATCTTCTGGCGGAGTTTCATACGAGTGCGGGGGGACCGGGGGTAAACACCGATGCCGCGCAGGCGGCATGCCACCGTCGATTTGCGTAGTACTACGCAGAAGTGCTGCGTAGTTACGCGCTTGTGCGGGGTTTGGCGGGTGTCAATACTACACGCCGAACGCGCCGCCGCCCCAGCAGGGCGCATGCGCGGACGCAGCTGGTGCACCGTCCACACCCGGACGGTGCATCGCCTGCCTGCAAGACGAGATCCGGAAACGACGACACAACCGGGCGCGCAGCAGCTATCCCAGGAGACACCCTCACCGCCGGATTGCCCCCGCTGCCCGCCCTCGGCGCACCCCCGCTGCCGATCCTGCCAGTTGCCTGTTACCAGTCTTTCGCCGCCGCAGGCTATCCATATCCCGGTCTGAGGAGACCCTTCACTATGAATCGCATCGGAGAACACCTGGTGTGGCTGGCTGTCGCCGTCCTTGGCGCGTTTGCCTTCGGCACTGTCGCGCTGGCGCGCGGCGAGGCCGTCAGCGCGCTGTGGATCGTGGTTGCCGCGCTCTGCATCTACCTGATCGCCTACCGCTACTACAGCCGCTTTATCGCCGACAAGGTGATGCAGCTCGATCCCAAACGGATGACGCCGGCCTGGCGCCATAACGACGGCCTGGACTACGTGCCGACCAACAAGGCGGTGCTGTTCGGCCACCACTTCGCCGCGATCGCCGGCGCCGGCCCGCTGGTCGGCCCGGTGCTGGCCGCGCAGATGGGCTATATGCCGGGCATGCTGTGGCTGCTTGCCGGCGTGGTGTTCGCCGGCGCGGTGCAGGACTTCATGGTGCTGTTCATCTCCACGCGCCGCGACGGCCGCTCGCTGGGCGACCTGGTCAAGTCCGAGATGGGCACGATCCCGGGCATGATCGCGCTGTTCGGCTGCTTCATGATCATGGTCATCATCCTGGCGGTGCTGGCGCTGATCGTGGTGAAGGCGCTGGCCGACTCGCCGTGGGGCACGTTCACCGTGGCGGTGACGATTCCCATCGCGCTGTTCATGGGCATCTACACCCGCTATATCCGCCCGGGCCGCATCGGCGAGGTGTCGGTGATCGGCTTCGTGCTGCTGATGCTGGCCATCATCGGCGGCCAGTACGTGCACGAGAGCGCCGTGCTGGCGCCGCTGTTCACCTATGACGGCAAGGCGCTGACGTGGATGCTGATCATCTACGGCTTTGTCGCCGCCGTGCTGCCGGTGTGGCTGCTGCTGGCGCCGCGCGACTACCTGTCGACCTTCCTGAAGATCGGCACCATCATCGCGCTGGCGGTCGGCATCCTGATCGTCGCCCCGGACCTGAAGATGCCGGCCTTCACGCAGTTCGCCCAAGGCGGCGGGCCGGTGTGGTCGGGCAACCTGTTCCCGTTCCTGTTCATCACCATCGCCTGCGGCGCGGTGTCGGGCTTCCACGCGCTGATCTCGTCGGGCACCACGCCCAAGCTGCTTGAGAACGAAACCCACGCGCGCTTTATCGGCTACGGCGCGATGCTGGCTGAATCGTTCGTCGCGATCATGGCACTGGTGGCCGCCTCGGTGATCGAGCCGGGCGTGTACTTCGCCATGAACAGCCCGGCTGCCGTGATCGGCACCACGCCGGAAGCGGTGGCGCACGCGGTCTCGACCTGGGGCTTCGTGATCACGCCGGACGTGCTGGTGCAGACCGCCAAGGACGTCGGCGAGAACACCATCCTCTCGCGCGCCGGCGGCGCACCGACGCTGGCGGTGGGCATCGCCCATATCCTGCACCAGGTGGTGGGCGGCCAGGCCATGATGGCGTTCTGGTACCACTTCGCCATCCTGTTCGAGGCGCTGTTCATCCTGACCGCTGTCGATGCGGGCACCCGCGCCGGCCGCTTCATGCTGCAGGACCTGCTGGGCAGCTTTATCCCGTCGATGCGCAAGACCGACTCGCTGGTCGCCAACCTGACCGCCACCGCGCTGTGCGTGGCGGCCTGGGGCTACTTCCTGTACCAGGGCGTGGTTGATCCGCTGGGCGGCATCAACACGCTGTGGCCGCTGTTTGGCATCTCCAACCAGATGCTGGCCGCGGTGGCGCTGGTGCTGGGCACCTGCGTGCTGGTCAAGATGAAGCGCGGCCAGTACGCCTGGGTCACGCTGGTACCGACCGTGTGGCTGCTGATCTGCACGCTGACCGCCGGCTGGCAGAAGCTGTTCCATGCCGACCCCAAGGTCAGCTTCCTGACCCACGCTGCCAAGTTCAGCGCCGCCATTGCCGAAGGCAAGGTGCTGGCCCCGGCCAAGTCGATGGAGCAGATGCACCGCATCGTCTTCAATGACTACCTGGACGCCGGCCTGTGCGCGCTGTTCATGCTGGTGGTGCTGTCGATCGTGTTCTACGGCTTCAAGACCGCGCTGCAGGCGCGCACCGCGAAGCGCCCGACCGACAAGGAAACGCCGTTCGAGCCGCTGCCGGGCGCCGCCTCGGCCCAGTCCTGATACCGGAGCCCGCCATGCTGGAACAACTCGGAACGATGGGACGCTACCTGGGGCAGTCGCTCAGGCTGATGGTCGGGCTGCCCGATTACCAGACCTACGTGGCCCATATGGAAAGCACCCACCCGGACCGCGAGCCGATGAGCTACGAGGAATTCTTCCGCGAGCGCCAGGAGGCACGCTACGGCGGCGGGCAGGGCAAGTGCTGCTGAACACACGCTGAACGCCGCCGTCCTGCGGGCCGGCGGCATACAAAGCAGACAGGCGATCACATGATCGCCTGTCTTTTTATCAAGTGTTGCGTATTTACCGCGCTTTTGTAATGCACGGATACCGTTTCTGTAGCGGGTTACAGGGCTTTACAGGTAGTTACAGCAAGGGTGCGGCTCCTTCTCTACACTTGCGACACATCATGGCAATTCGAGGAAAAAAGATATGACTCGCCATCCCGTTCGCAACCTGACCATTGCCCTCGCCCTGGCGGCCTGCGCGCTGCCGGCCGTCGCGAGTGACATGAACAACGCCCTGGGCGGTGCACTCGGCGGCGTCGCCGGTGCCGCAGTGGGCGGCGCGCTGGGCGGCAGCACCGGCGCAGTGATCGGTGGTGCAGTGGGCG
>NZ_JFJW01000037.1:52872-54856 GCF_000611125.1 Cupriavidus sp. SK-4 | reverse complement strand
GGCGCAGTACCCCCCAACCGCCGCGAGCGCACCGGTGCCATCATCGGCGGCGCGCTGGGCGGCGGTGCCGGCACCGCGGCTGGCAACGCCATGGGCGGCCGCACCGGCGGTTTGATCGGCGCCGGCCTGGGCGGCGGCGCGGGTGCGGCGCTGGGCGGCAATGTCTCGCGCAGCAACTCGTACGACAATGACCGCCGCTATTACAACAGCAGCTACAAGCGCAAGAAGCACAAGCACCACCATCGCCACCACTACGACGACTGAAGTCGTAGGGGGTCAGCAAAACGGGCCGTCATGGCCCGTTTTTCATTTGCGGCGTCTGGCATAATCGTTCGCCAGTGGTTGCAAACCTGCCGGATGCAGAAACAAAGAAGCCCGCAACCGGAACCGGTGCGGGCTTCTTCTCCAATAAAGGCGGAGAGGCTGCTAGGCGCTCCCCCAAGGACCTGTGGAGACCAGGTTTGAAGCAGGCGGGGCCGCACAAGGGGAGGAAGCAGCCCCGGGATCGCGCTGCCAGAGGCCGCCGGGGAGGCGGGGCCTGAGACGGCAGGCGGCCTTACAGCGGCGCGCGATCGGTAGTGGTGTCGTACTTGGCGCCTTCGGCGTAGATGTCGAACTTGCCGGTGCGGGCCCCATCGACGTACGGATCGAACTTGCCGGTGCGGGCTCCGTCGGTGTACGGATCGAACTTGGCTACCTTGGCGCCGTCGGTGAACACATCGAACTTGCCGTTCTTGGCGAAGGCCGGTGCGGCCGACAGGGCGGCGGCGAGGGTGGCGACAGCGATCAGGGCGTAGCGGTTGGTTTTCATGATTCAGGCTTTCTCTATTGCTGGATGCCTGATTCGTCACTTAGACGAAAGACTATGTTGCATTGCGGCATCCGATGGCTAGATATTAGGCATTTCCCTCATATCAATAAATATCAGGATCCACAATGATTAGTTTTGATTCGAACAATAAAATAGGCTGATTACGTAAGAATTCAGCGCAGAACCGGGAGACTGTGTCATGGATCGCCTGCAATCGATGCGTGTGTTTTCCAAGGTGGTGGAACTGGGAAGCTTCGCGCGTGCAGCGCAGCAGCTGGAAATGTCCAACGCAGTGGTGACGCGCTACGTGGCCGACCTGGAGAGCCATCTGGGCACGCGCCTGCTCAACCGCACCACCCGCAGCCTGTCGCTGACCGACGCCGGCGAAACCTACCTGCAGCGCTGCCAGCAGATCCTGGAAGACGTGGAAGAAGCCGAAAGCGTGGTCACGGCGCGCAGCCAGTCGCTGTCCGGCACGCTGCGGCTGGTCACCCCGGTGATGTTCGGCCTGCACCTGCTGCCGGAATTGCTGGCGCGCTTCCAGCAGCTGTATCCGGACGTGGTGTTCGACGTGATCCTGTCGGACCGCAACGTCGATATCGTCGAAGAAGGCCGTGACGTGGCCGTGATGCTGTCCGACCTGGGCCTGGGCTCGCACCTGGTGGCGCGCCCGCTGCTGTCGGCCGAGGTGATCCTGTGCGCGTCGCCGGGCTACGTGGCGGCGCACGCGCCGATCCGCCATGCCCATGAACTCAGCCACCACCGCTGCATTGCCATGCGCCTGCCCAGCGCCGAGCACGAATGGACGCTGCTGGGCCCGGAAGGCGAGGTGACCGTGCCGATCCGCCCCGGGCTGCTATGCAGCAATGCCGAGCTGGCCCACCAGGCGGCGCTGGCCGACATGGGCGTGGCCATGCTGTCGTCCTACCTGGCGCGCCCCAATATCGATTCCGGCAAGCTGGTGCACGTGCTGCCGCAATACCAGCTGCCGCGGCGCGATGTCAGCGTGGTCTACCCGAGCCGCAAGTTCTTGCCGACCAAGGTGCGCGCCTTTATCGACTTCCTGCTCGAAGAAGGGCAGGTACGGGGCAAGGAAGCGCTGCCAGCGCCAGCCGCCAGCCACGGCGCGCAAGCCGTGCGCACCTGAGCGGCTGCCTGGCTGAGCCACCCGAA
>NZ_JFJW01000037.1:46372-52865 GCF_000611125.1 Cupriavidus sp. SK-4 | reverse complement strand
GCCCCCCGAAGCAAACCGCCCGGCAATGCCGGGCGTTTTGCCGTGACGCGCTGAGGCTTACTCGCCGGCGGCCGCCGCGCGCGACTTCTTGGCCGCGGCGGTCTTGGCAGGGGCCTTCTTGGCCGCCGCCTTCTTGGCCGGTGCCTTGGTGGCTGGCGCCTTGGCCGCGGTCTTCGCTGCCGTCTTGGTTGCCGGCGCTGCCTCGGCCGTGCCATTCGATGCCGCCTTGGCCGTGGTCTTGGCCGCCGTCTTGGCGCCCGCCTTGGGCTCGCGCGCCTCGAACTCGAAGCCGATCTTGCCGTCCGGCTGCTTGACCAGGAAGGCCTTGAAGTTGCGGCCGGTGCGCGACGACTTGAACCCCGTCAGCAGGTCGGTCTTGCCGTCGGTGAGCAGCTTGCCGATCTGCTCGCGGCTGATTTCCTGCTGCAGGATGATCTTGCCGGTGGTGAAGTCGCAGCTCTTGGGGCTGGTCGTGCTGTTCTCGCAGACGTACTTCATGCCGTGCTCGAACACCGAGCCGCCGCACTTCGGGCAGCTGCCAACCGGCTCCTGGCCGCTGAAGTCGACGGGCTCGCCGTCGTTATCGTCGTCATTCTGGCCGAAGTCGAATTCCATCTTGTAATGGCCCTCGTCGTCCTTGCCCAGCTTGAGGATGGCGGCGAACGGACGGCCCATCTTGCTGCGGAAGCCCTGCAGCGGACCGATTTCCTTCTTCAGCAGCAGCTCTTCGACCTCTTCGATCTCGAACTGGCGCCCGCCCGGGATCTTGCTGATCGAGAACTCGCACGCGGTGCAGGCAAAGCGGCGGTAGTTCTCCTTGACCTGCCCGCCGCATTGCGGGCACGGCGTGTCCAGCGTGGCGTAGTCGCCCGGGATGGTGTCGCTGTCGTATTCCTTGGCGCGCTTGACGATCTGCTGCGTCATCTGCGCGATCTCGAGCATGAACTCGTCGCGCTTCATGCGCCCGCGTTCGATCTGCGAGAGCTTGTGCTCCCATTCGCCGGTCAGCTCGGCCTGCGTCAGTTCCAGCACGCCCAGGCCGCGCAACAGCGTCATCAGCTGGAACGCCTTGGCGGTCGGGATCAGCTCACGGCCTTCGCGCACCAGGTATTTTTCCGTCAGCAGGCCTTCGATGATGGCCGCGCGCGTCGCCGGCGTGCCCAGGCCCTTGCCGGCCATGGCTTCGCGCAGCGCGTCATCGTCCACCAGCTTGCCGGCGCCTTCCATCGCCGACAGCAGCGTGGCTTCGTTGTAGCGCGCGGGCGGCTTGGTGGTCAGGCCGACGCTCTCGACCTTGTCGGTCTTGACCTTCTCGTCCTTGGCCACTGGCACCAGGTTGGCGGCGTCCTTGTCGCCCTGCGCCTCGCGGCCGTAGATCACCAGCCAGCCCGGGTTGACCAGCACCTTGCCTTCGGTCTTGAAGTGGTGGCCGGCGACTTCCGTGATGCGGGTGGTGACCTGGAACTCGGCCGCCGGGAAGAACACCGCCAGGAAGCGGCGCACCACCAGGTCGTACAGCTTCTGCTCCGGCTCGGACAGGTTCTTGGGCGCCTGCAGCGTCGGGATGATGGCGAAGTGGTCGCTGATCTTGCTGTTGTCGAAGATCTTCTTGTTCGGCTTGACCCAGCCCTGCGCCAGGATCTTCTTGGCGTGCGGCAGGTAGTTGGGCGAGCTGTCGGCCAGCATGTCCATGGTCTGCTTGACCGTGTCCAGGTAGTCCTCGGGCAGCGCGCGCGCATCGGTACGCGGGTAGGTCAGGACCTTGTGCTTCTCATACAGGGCCTGCGCCAGGCCCAGCGTGTTCTTGGCCGAGAAGCCGAAGCGCGAGTTGGCCTCGCGCTGCAGCGTGGTCAGGTCAAACAGCGCCGGCGACTGCTGCGTCGACGGCTTGGATTCCTCGGTGACCGTGCCGGTCTTGTCGCGGCAGGCGGCAACGATGCTCTTGGCCTCGGCCTCGCTCCACAGGCGCGATTCGCGCGCCTCGGGATCGAACTCGCTCTTCTTGAACTTGGGGTCGTACCAGCGGCCTTCATACAGGCCGGCGGCGGCGATGAACTCGGCCCGCACTTCCCAGTAGTCGCGCGGCACGAAGTGCTTGATCTTCTCTTCACGCTCCACCACGATCGACAGCGTCGGCGTCTGCACGCGGCCCACGGTGGTCAGGAAGAAGCCGCCGCCCTTGCTGTTGAAGGCGGTCATGGCGCGGGTGCCGTTGATGCCCACCAGCCAGTCGGCCTCGGAGCGGCAGCGCGCGGCGTCGGCCAGCGGCAGCATGTCTTCGTCTTCGCGCAGGCTGGCGAAGCCATCGCGGATCGCCTGCTGCGTCATCGACTGCAGCCACAGCCGGCGCACCGGCTGCTTGGCCTTGGCCTGTTGCGCGATCAGCCGGAAGATCAGTTCGCCTTCGCGCCCCGCGTCACAGGCGTTGATCAGGGCGGTGACGTCCTTGCGCTTGATCAGCCGGTTCAGCACCTTCAGGCGCGACTCGGTCTTGGCGATCGGGCGCAGGTCGAAATGCGGCGGGATCACCGGCAGGTTGGCGAAGCTCCACTTGCCGCGCTTGACCTCGTATTCGTCCGGCGCGGCGATCTCGACCAGGTGGCCGACGGCGGAGGACAGCACGTAGTCGTCGCTCTCGAAATACTCGTCGTGCTTGGTAAACCCCCCGAGGGCACGGGCGATATCCGCCGCGACCGACGGTTTTTCCGCGATGATGAGGGCTTTTGACATGGGAAGGGTCCTTGCGAGCTGCATCCGGCAACCCGCGAATTGCACTACAAACGAAGTAATCGGAACGCCGGGGGGCTATGAGGCGCCAATAATAAGCGCGCTTTCAACGGCGGTGCAAGCAAGCCCCCGCCGCCGCCCTTGGCGCCGCCTAGGCGGCGCTGCTCCCCCCGGCAAGCAACCAGTCCAGCACCTGCGGCACGTCTTCGGCGCTCGCAGGCATCGCCGCACCGCGGCTCAGCATGCGTTCCAGCACCTCGATGTGCGGCAGCAGGGTGCCATAGAACTGGGGCGTGCCACCCGACGCAGGCTGCACCAGCAGCGTCGGGAAATTCTCAATATCGATATCGCCAAGCGCATCCGCGTGCGTCTCGATGTCGATCCAGACGAAGCAATCCTCCGGATGGCGCGCGGCCAGCGCGGTCAGCGCCGCCAGGTAGTCCCGGCACGTGCCGCACCACTGCGCGCACAGGCAGGCCACCAGGCGGCCCTGCGGCCGCGCCGCCAGGCACGCTGCAATGGCGCCGGCGTCACGTTCTGGAAAGTAAACGGTCATGGCATCGGAAACATGAGGCGCCCGCGGCACGCGGGCTGCCGGCGATTGTATCGGTATTGCGCTCCTGCTCACCCAAGCCGCCGGAACAGGTTTCCCGGTAGACGCTCGGCGTGCCCGGCCAGTTCCTGTTCCAGCAGGCGCGCCGCGGCGGCTTCCGGAGGCTGGCCGCTGCGCTCGCACAGCGCATCCAGCGTAACCGGATCGTAGCCGAGAGCGGCCAGCAGGGGGTCGCCGTGGCCGGCAAAGTCAGAAAGATCTGGTTGCTCCGGTACGGACGCGGGAACGCGCCTGGCTGCAGGGCGCGCAGGCGCCGGCAGCAGGTTGATCTCTTCCAGCACGTCCTCCACGCGCTCCACCAGCTTCGCGCCCTGGCGGATCAGCAGATGGCAGCCTGCTGACAGCGGCGCGTGGATCGAGCCCGGCACCGCAAATACCTCGCGCCCCAGATCGGCCGCCAGCCGTGCGGTGATCAGCGAGCCCGAGCGCGCCGCGGCCTCCACCACCAGCACCCCGCGCGCCAGGGCCGCGATGATGCGGTTGCGGCGCGGGAAGTTGGCGGGCAGGCCCTGCATGCCGAGCGGGAATTCGGTGACGATGGCGCCGCGCGCGGCCACTTCGTGCGCCAGCATCAGGTTCTCGGCCGGATAGACCCGGTCGGCCCCCGTACCCGTAACAGCGACGGTACCGCCGCAGCCCTGCAGCCCGCCGGCATGGGCGGCGGCATCGACGCCCAGCGCCAGCCCCGAAACCACCGCCAGCCCCGACTCGGACAGCGCCCGCCCGAAGGCCTGCGCATCGCGCTTGTCCCTGCTCGGTGGCGCCGCGCGCGCCGACGATGGCCACCGCAGGACGCGCCAGCAGCGCGGGATCGCCCTTGATATATAGCAGCGGCGGCGGGTCGGGCAGGTCGAACAGGCGGGCAGGGTAGGCGTCGTCGCCGAACGTGACCACGTGGTTGCCGGGTGTGCCGAGCCAGGCGAGGGTGCGTTCGACCAGTGCCGGCAGCCCGGTGCCGGGCCTGGCCAGCACCGCGCGGGCGTGTTTTTTGGGAACGACGGCAGACAGCGCTGCCACGCTCTGCGCCAGGATCTGCTGCGGCAGCCCGAATGCGGCCAGCAGCAGGCGCACCGTGACCGGGCCGACCCCGGGCGCACAGGCGAGCTGCAGCCACGCCTTCAGTTCCTCTGGATCGCGCGTGGTGAGCTGCCGGGCAGCGCCGCCATGGCAAAGGGAAGCGGCGGCCGCCGGGGCCGCCTGCGATGTCGCCAAGACCGGCTCAGCGCGGCGAGGTCGCCCGGTCGCCGACCGCGATCACGTTGGAGGCGTCGGTGACCAGCGCATACGACACCCCCGGGAACACGCGGAAGACAAAGGCCAGGCCGTAGCGCTCGTCGGGCAGGCGGATGGCGCGGTTGCTGTCGGTCTTGTCGGCGACGGTCTCGCCGGTGCGCGACAGCGCCAGCACATGCCCGGGCTCCACCCCGGCCTGGCTGCCGAGGTTAAGCACCACCACCTGCTTGGCACCGCCGAACTCGACCCCGCCATAGACCTTGGCCACGCGGCCGTCGAGTTGCGCATCAGGCGCGTGCGGCACATAGCGCAGCGCTTCGCGCGCGGGCTGCGGCATCAGCAGCGTGCCCACGCCCATCTCCTGCCTGGCCTGCGTGACCTGCAGGGTCGAGACCGCATCCGGCCCCTGCGCGCCGCGCGCCAGGCGCACGTTGCCTTCGTATTCGGCCTCGTAGCCGAGCACGGCATTGGTGACGGGATCGCGCACCGGGGTGACCGGGCGGTAGGCCTGCCAGTCGCTGCCTTGTGGCGCGTCGGCGGGGATGCCGCGCGCGTAGCCGGTGTCGTCGCGGCCAAGGATGACGCGCGACTCGGACACGGCGACGATGCGCGCCGAGGTGGCCAGCGTGTCCTGGTCGACCACCAGCGGGCGGATCAGGAAGGGCTCGATATCGGCGGACGCGATGCTCTGGATGGCGGCGCCATCGGCGGCACTGCCGCGCATCTGCGGCGACAGGCGCACCGTGCCGCTGCCGCCCGGCGTGGTCGACAGCCAGGCACGGCCGTCGCGCTGGATCAAATACAGGATCTGTCCCGGATAGATCAGGTGCGGGTTGCGGATCTGTTGCCGGTTCATGCCCCATAGCTCAGGCCAGCGCCATGGCTGGCGCAGGAAGCGGCCCGAGATCCCCCACAGCGTGTCACCCGTGCGCACGGTGTACTGCGACGGCGCATTGGCAGCCAGGTCTGAAACGGGGATGCCCTGTTGGGCCGTGCGCTGGGCTTCGGCCTGCTGTGCCGGCGTGACCGTCAGGTCCGCGGCCAGGGCCGGAAGCGTGGCCGCAGCAGTGAAGCCAGCGGCACTCAGCAACGCACAAGCAAACTTAGGGGTGAACGCGTGCAGCCTGCGGCCCGACGCCGCCTGGTGTTCTTTGGTAAGATCGCGCATTTTCCTGACCGGCCGGTGGTTCGGCCGGATTGACCCGGGAGAGCGCGCCTGTTTCGGCGCGCCTTGAATTTTTGTACTTGCGCCCCGATTCTGCATGTAAACACCGGCCGCCGCAACGCGGCCCGGTTGCCGGCAGCAGCCGGCGTTGCGCCTGAGCATCATGGCAAAACTCGATATCCTGACCTACCCCGATCCCCGCCTGCACACCGTTGCCAAACCCGTGGCGGCGGTGGACGACCGTATCCGCCAGCTGGTGAAGGACATGGCTGAAACCATGTACGAAGCGCCCGGCATCGGGCTGGCCGCCACGCAGGTCAACGTGCACGAGCAGGTGGTGGTGATCGACGTCTCGGAAACGCGCGACCAGCTCCAGGTCTTTATCAACCCGGAGATCGTCTGGGCCAGCGACAACCGCAAGGTGTGGGAAGAGGGCTGCCTGTCGGTGCCCGAGGTCTATGACCGCGTCGAGCGCCCCGACCGCGTGCGCGTGCGCGCGCTCAACGAGAAGGGCGAGAGCTTCGAGCTCGAAGCCGACGACCTGCTGGCCGTCTGCATCCAGCATGAGATCGATCACCTGCGCGGCAAGGTCTTTGTCGAGTACCTGTCGCCGCTCAAGCTCAACCGCATCAAGAGCAAGCTGCAGAAGCGCGAGCGCACCCGCATGTAAGCGGCGCCCTGCCACAAAGATGTAACAGCCCGCCCGGAATCCCGGCGCCAGCGCGCGGCACCCGCGCGGGGTCTGTTATCTTTAT
>NZ_JFJW01000037.1:33826-46342 GCF_000611125.1 Cupriavidus sp. SK-4 | reverse complement strand
CCGGCCGCTATCGCGGCCGGTTCTGCTTCAGGCCACGGAACCTGCCATGTCCCAAGCCAGACCCCTGCGTGTCGCCTTTGCCGGCACGCCCGAGTTCGCGCGCGTCGCGCTGGAAGCCATCCACGCCGCCGGTTTTCCCGTCGTGGCGGTGCTGACGCAGCCTGACCGCCCCGCCGGCCGCGGCATGCAGCTGCACGCCAGCCCGGTGAAGCAGTTCGCCGCCGCCAGCGGCCTTGGGCCAGTGCTGCAGCCGCGCTCGCTGCGCCGCCAGGGCAAGTACCCGGAAGACGCCGCCGCGGCCATCGACGCGCTCGCCGGCACCGCCCCCGACGTGATGGTGGTGGCCGCCTACGGCCTGATCCTGCCGGCCGAGGTGCTGACCCTGCCGCGCCTGGGCTGCCTGAATATCCACGGCTCGCTGCTGCCGCGCTGGCGCGGCGCGGCGCCGATCCACCGTGCCATCGAAGCGGGCGATGCCGAGACCGGCATCACATTGATGCAGATGGACGAAGGCCTGGACACCGGCGACATGCTCACGCGCGAGGCCGTGCCGATCGGCCCGGACGATACCACCGGCACGCTTCACGACACGCTGGCCGCGCTGGGCGCGCGCATGACCGTGGCAGCGCTGCAGGAGCTGGCCGCCGGCCGCGCGCTGGCCGCCACGCCGCAGCCGGCCGAAGGCGTCACCTACGCCGAGAAGATCGCCAAGGACGAGGCCCCGCTGGACCTGCGCCGCCCGGCCGCGGCGCTGGCCAACCAGGTGCGCGCGTTCAACCCCTTCCCGGGCGCGACGGTGCAGGTCGGCGATACCGTGATCAAGTGCTGGCAGGCCGTGCCGCTGGCCGCCGCCAGCAGCCTGCCGCATCCGCCCGGCACGGTGCTGGCGGCCGACGCCGCCGGCGTCCTCATCGCCTGCGGCGAGGGCAGCGCACTGCAGGTCACCGAGCTGCAGAAGCCGGGCGGGCGCCGCCAGCCGGCGCAGCAGTTCCTGCAAGCCCTGCCGCTGCCGCCGGGCACGCGCTGCGCGGTACCCGGCAACGGCGCCGCGCAGGCATGATCGGGCTGGCCTTTGCCGCACATGGCAACATAAGTGCCGGTGGAACCGCCCGGCGGGCGCGACCCGCCACGGCTTCCCCCTGAACCCGTTGAACAGCCGTTGAATTTTCGGGTATCACCCCCTATCTAACGGTTATCGCGTCCGCTTTCCCCCGGGACGCGGCTCACGATTACACGGAGATCACCGCAATGTTCAACTGGGTCAAGACCTTCATGCTGATGGCGGCCATCACGGCGCTGTTCATCGTCATCGGCGGCATGATCGGCGGGCGCAGCGGCATGATGATGGCGCTGCTGCTTGCGCTGGGCATGAACTTCTTCTCCTACTGGTTCTCGGACAAGATGGTCCTGCGCATGTACAACGCGCAGGAAGTCGACGCCGGCAGCGCGCCGCAGTTCTACGGCATGGTGCAGGAACTGGCGCAGCGCGCCGGCCTGCCGATGCCGCGCGTGTACCTGATCAACGAAGACGCGCCCAACGCCTTTGCCACCGGCCGCAACCCGGAGCACGCCGCGGTGGCGGCCACCACCGGCATCCTGCGGGTGCTGTCCGAGCGAGAACTGCGCGGCGTGATGGCGCATGAGCTGGCGCACGTGCGCCACCGCGACATCCTGACCTCGACCATCGCCGCCACCATGGCCGGTGCGATCTCGGCGCTGGCGAATATGGCAATGTTCTTCGGCGGGCGCGACGAGAACGGCAACCGCAGCAACCCGATCGCCAGCATTGCCGTGGCAATCCTAGCCCCGCTGGCGGCATCGCTGATCCAGATGGCGATCTCACGCGCACGTGAGTTCGAGGCCGACCGCGGCGGCGCCGAGATCAGCGGCGACCCGCAGGCGCTGGCCAGCGCACTGGACAAGATCCACCGCTACGCCCAGGGCATCCCGTTCCAGGCGGCAGAAGAACACCCGGCCACGGCGCAGATGATGATCATGAACCCGCTCTCGGGCGGCGCCATCGCCAATCTGTTCTCGACCCACCCGGCCACCGAGGAGCGCATCGCGCGCCTGATGCAGATGGCCCAGACCGGCACCTATCCCGCCTGAGCGGCCGGAAATCCGGGGCAGGGCCCCCGCACAGGGTAAACTGCCCGCTGTTCCGCATGGACCGGCGGGCTTTTTTTTGTGCCCGTGCCGGCCTGCTTCCCGATTCCAACGCCTGACCCGCTGCCTGACCGATATGCGCCTGCCTCCCGATTCGCTTGCCTTCCAGATGCTTGGCGCCGCCACCGCGGTGCGCGCCGTCAGCGAAGGCACAGCCTTGCCCCAGGCGATCGAGGACGCCGCCGCACAGTTGCGCCTGGACCGCGTGCGCGATGCCGCCACGCGCGGCGCGCTGCAGGACATCGCCTATCGCACCATGCGCCAGTTCGGCACGGCACGCGCACTGGTGACGAAGCTGGTCACGCGCCCGCCGGGCGCGCAGGTCGATTCGCTGCTGGCCGTGGCACTGGCGCTGCTGCTGGAGCACGCGCCGGGCCCGCGCGACAAGCAGGACAGCGCGGACAAGGCGCGCCAGGACGCGGACGCCGGCCGCCCGGGCTACAGCACCTTCACGGTGGTCGACCAGGCGGTCAGCGCCGCCGCCTCCGAACCCAAGACTGCGCATGCGCGCGGCCTGGTCAACGCGGTGCTGCGCCGTTTCCTGCGCGAACGCAAGGCGCTGCTGGCCGACGTCAACCGCGACGAGCAGGCGCGCTGGAACCTGCCGCCATGGTGGCTGCGCATGCTGCGCGAGGCCTACCCGGACCAGTGGATGGCCCTGGCCGCCAGCGCCAACGTGCGCCCGCCGATGACGGTGCGCGTCAACACCGCGCGCGTGTCCGTGCAGCAGTACCAGACCGATCTTGCCAACGCCGGCCTGGCTGGCCATGTGGTCGGCCCGCAGGCGGTGCGCCTGGTGCGCGCGGTGCCGGTGACGCAGTTGCCGGGCTTTGCCGAAGGCGTGGTCTCGGTGCAGGATGCCGGCGCGCAGCTGGCCGCGCCGCTGCTCGAGGTGGCCGACGGCATGCGCGTGCTGGATGCCTGCGCGGCGCCCGGCGGCAAGACCGGGCACCTGCTGGAACTGGCCGATATCGACGTCACCGCAGTGGAAAGCGATCCGCAGCGCACCACCCGCATCGGCGAGAACCTGGCGCGCCTGGGCAAGCAGGCCAGGATCGTGGTCGGCGATGCCAGCCGGCCCGCCGACTGGTGGGACGGCCAGCTCTTTGACCGCATCCTGGCCGACGTGCCGTGCTCCGCTTCGGGCATTGTGCGGCGCCATCCCGATATCCGCTGGCTGCGCCGCGAGACCGATATTGCCAAGCTCATCACCGAGCAGCGCCGCATCGTCTCGCAACTGTGGCCGCTGCTCAAACCGGGCGGCATCCTGGTCTATGTCACCTGTTCTATTTTCCCAACGGAAGGCGAGGACCAGGCGCGCTGGTTTGGTGCCCAGCTGGCAGATGCGATACGATTGCAGGCGCCGGGGCAGCTGCTGCCCGGCACTCATACCACGCAAGCAGCCGGCGCCAATGGCGAAAAGGACGCCACGGCCGGCACCAGCCTGCCGTCGGATCACGATGGCTTCTTCTACGCCCGCTTCCAGAAACGCGCCTGATCTGATCCGATGCTGAGCACGCCGCGCCTGTCAGACTTCCGCGTCATGTTGAACACGAACGTGGACACTGCCGCGGACCAGGCGTGCCCGCATCTGCGCCCCGGCGGCGCGGGCAGGCGTGGCCTGCTCGCGCGGTGGTGGCTTGCACTGGTGCTGGCGCTCGCCTCGCTACTGTGGTTGCCGCCCGCTGCGCGCGCACAGGTCATCGAGGCCACCGACGCGCGCATCGAATTCCAGGATGGCGGCTTCGAGCTTGCCGCCAGCTTCGACTTCGACCTGCCGCCCGTGCTGGAAGACGCATTGCACAAGGGCATCTCCCTCTATTTCGCGGTCGACTTCCAGCTCACGCGCTCGCGCTGGTACTGGTTCGACGACAGGCCGGTCAACACCACCCGCAGCGTGCGCCTGTCGTACCAGCCACTGACGCGCCAGTACCGTGTCTCCACCGGCGGCCTGCAGCTGCCGTTCACGCGCCTGAAGGGCGCGCTGCAGTTCATCCAGCGCGTGCGCGGCTGGCGCGTGTTCGAGCGCAATGCGGTCAAGCCGGGCGAGACCTACCACGCGGAAGTGCGCATGCGGCTGGACCTGTCGCAACTGCCCAAGCCGTTCCAGATCAACGCCGTCAACACGCGTGAATGGAACCTGGCCTCCGACTGGCGGCGCTTTGTCTATACGGTGCCGACGGACCTGAACGCAGCGCCGCCACCCCCGCCGCCCGCAGCGCCGCCCGCGCCGGCCCCAGGCCCCGCATCGCCGGCGCTGCCGGCCTCGCCCGCCGTACCCGCGCCTGCGTCGGCGCCTGCCGCTGCCATTGACTCACGCGGCCTGACCATGCAGACGGTGTCTTACGGACTGTCGCCCGCACTGCTGCTGCAGCCCGCATCGAGCCAGCCATGAACAACTCGCTGTGGGACAGCCGGTTCCGGCGCGTGCTGTACCGCGTCGTGGCCGGGATCATCGTCTTCCTGGCGCTGGTTCTGGTGGGCCTGCTAGCCGGTGCATCGGCCAACACCGAATTCTTCGATCGCTATTTCACGCTGCTGTTCAAGGTGAACCTGGTGATCGGCGCCCTGCTGGTGCTGATCGTGGGTGCGCTGGCGCTGACGCTGTGGCTGCGCTATCGCCGCGGCAAGTTCGGCACGCGGCTGATGACCAAGCTCGCCGTGTTCTTCGGCGTGGTGGGCGTGCTGCCCGGCGTGCTGATCTACCTGGTATCGCTTCAGTTCGTCTCGCGCAGCATCGAGTCCTGGTTCGACGTGCGCGTGGAAACCGCACTCGAGGCCGGCCTGAACCTGGGCCGCTCCACCATCGACAGCTCGCTCGCCGACCTGCAGGTCAAGGCACGCCTGATGGCAGAGCAGCTCGCCGGCGCCTCCGGCGTGGCCACCTCGCTGCAGCTGAATCGGCTGCGCGAGCAGTATGGCGTCCAGGAAGCCGCCATCTTCACCGGCAGCGGCCGCGTGCTGGCCACGGCGTCCAGCAACTACGCGTCGCTGGTGCCGGACCTGCCTTCCGGCGTGCTGGCCGAACAGGCACGGCTTGCCGGCGGCTACGCGGCAGTGGAGGGCGGCACCGACCCGTCGGGCGACGGCAACCCGAGCAGCGAGCGCGTCGACAGCAGCCACCTGTACCGGCTGCGCGTGATCATTCCGCTGGGCGCCAGCCCGACCACGGCACAGGATGACGCGGCAGGCGGCAGCGCCCCGCGCGCGCTGGCCAAGCCGCCGCGCTGGGCCGGCTCCGGCCTGTCCGTGGAGCGCCGCCCGGAGGAATCGCCGTCGAGCGCCTTCGGCCTGGTCGGCGAGACCGTGCGCGAAGAGCGTTACCTGCAGGTGCTGCACCCGGTGCCGGCGGTGCTCGCGCGCAATGCCGACGAGGTCCAGCGCGCGTACCAGGAATACCAGGAGAAGGCGCTGGGCCGCACCGGCCTGCGCAAGATGTATATCGGCACGCTGACGCTGACGCTGTTCCTGGCCGTGTTCATCGCGGTGATGCTGGCGCTGCTGCTGGGCGGGCAATTGGCGCGGCCGCTGCTGATGCTGCTGCAGGGGACCAAGGAAGTGGCCGAGGGCGACCTCTCGCCCAAGCGCGAACTGAAAAGCCGCGACGAGCTCGGCATGCTCACGCAGCAGTTCAACCAGATGACGCGCCAGCTGGCCGAGGCGCGGCTGGCGGTGGAAGAGAACCGCACCGCGCTCGAGCAATCGAAGGCCTACCTGGAAAGCGTGCTGCAGAACCTGACCGCCGGCGTGCTGGTGTTCGACCGCCGCTTTGTGCTGATTACCGCCAATCCGGGCGCGGAGCGCATCTTCCGCCAGCCGTTTGGTGCGGTGCTGGGCCTGCCGGTTGAGCAGATCCCTGGCATGGGGCCGTTCGGCGAGATCGTGCGCCAGGCCTTCTCGGACCAGAACACCAGCGAGGTGCTGGGCGGCGCCCAGCACTGGCAGAAGCAGATCGAGCTGCCGCAGGGCGAGGAACAGCCGCTTACGCTGCTGGTGCGCGGCGCACGCCTGCCCGGCGGCGAGCGCGATGAGCCCGGCTACGTGATCGTCTTCGACGATATCTCCGATGTGATTTCCGCTCAACGCTCGGTGGCCTGGGGCGAGGTGGCACGGCGCCTTGCGCACGAGATCAAGAACCCGCTGACGCCGATCCAGCTCTCGGCCGAGCGTCTGCAGATGAAGCTCTCGCCCAAGCTCGAAGGCACCGACGCCGATGTGCTCAAGCGTGGCGCAGCCACCATCGTCAACCAGGTGGCCGCGATGAAGCGCATGGTCGATGACTTCCGCGACTACGCGCGCACGCCGCCCGCGGTGCTGCAGTCGCTGCAGCTCAACAGCCTGGTGGCGGAAGTGCTGCACCTGTACGGCATCGATGATCCCGCGGTGCACGAGCACCCGGTGATCCATCCGACGCTGGGCACCGCGCAGCCCGAGATCAAGGGCGATCCGACGCAGTTGCGCCAGGTCATCCACAACCTGCTGCAGAACGCACAGGATGCCGCCGCCGAGAACGTCGCGGCCGGTAGGGCGGCGCCCCATATCACTCTGCACACCGAGACTGTAGAATACAAAGATTCTGCCGGCGAAAACCGGCAGGCCGTCAAGCTCACCATTGCGGACAATGGTCCCGGTTTCGCACCAAGAATCCTGAGCCGTGCGTTCGAGCCCTACGTGACCACGAAAGCCAAGGGCACGGGCCTGGGGCTCGCGATGGTAAAGAAGATCATTGACGAACACGGCGCGCGAATCGAGTTGCGCAATCGCATGGAAGGTGCGGAGATCGTCGGTGCACAGATCTCGATCCTGTTCGTTAAACTGACATAGTCAACAATGGCGTCCGGTCCCGGAACGCTGCGGTGGGGTTAAGAGGGGAAGTATGGCAACGATCCTCGTAGTCGATGACGAAATGGGAATCCGGGAGCTGCTCTCGGAGATCCTCAGCGACGAAGGCCACGTGGTTGAACTCGCGGAGAACGCGCTGCAAGCTCGCGAATACCGCGCGGCGGGTACGCCCGACCTCGTGCTGCTCGATATCTGGATGCCCGATACCGATGGCGTGACCCTGCTCAAGGAATGGTCCGCGCAGGGACAGCTGACGATGCCCGTCATCATGATGTCGGGCCACGCCACCATCGACACGGCGGTCGAGGCGACCAAGATCGGCGCGCTCAATTTCCTTGAGAAGCCGATCGCACTGCAGAAGCTGCTGTCCGCGGTCGAGCAGGGCCTGGCCCGCGGCATCGAACGCCCGCGCAGCAGCTCGGCCACCACCGCCGCGCCCGCCACGGCACCGTCTGCCGAACCCGGTTCGTCAGACATCGTGCCCGAGACCACCGCCGAGGCCGCCCCCAATGGCAGCCCCGCGCGCGTGCCCGAGGCCGAGATGCAGTTCTCCTTCGACATGCCGCTGCGCGAAGCGCGCGACCTGTTCGAGCGCGCCTACTTCGAATACCACCTGCTGCGCGAACACGGCAGCATGACCCGCGTGGCCGAGAAGACCGGGCTGGAGCGCACCCACCTGTACCGCAAGCTCAAGCAGCTCGGCGTCGAGCTGGGCCGCAACAAGCCCGAGCCGGCCGAGCAATGAGGCTGTGACGCACATGACGCTTGACTGGCCAAAAAAGTCCAGTTATAGTTTCGCTTCTTTGGCCCGGTAGCTCAGTCGGTAGAGCAGAGGATTGAAAATCCTTGTGTCGGCGGTTCGATTCCGTCCCAGGCCACCAGAACAAGAAAAGCCCGGCTCCTGCAGCCGGGCTTTTTGCATTGGGGCGCCGTTTCACAAGCGCGCCCGTCATTCCTCCCGCGCTGTCGCCACACAGCGACACACTCCCATCTCGCTTGCATCGCACTTCCCCGAACAGCTCGACACGGGTGATCGAGATCAAGGTCGCTCGACGCGTGCGGGCACATCTTGACGCCTTGCCTCGCCAGTAGCCGCACATCGCCTGCAGCGCTCGGCACGAGGCAATTTCCGTATAGGCAAATATTCCTTGCCTTGCCAATTTAACGCCCATACAATAAATCGATGCCGCTTGTGTTCGATCCCATCAAGGATCTGGCCAACCAGATCAAGCATGGCGTACCGCTGGCATTGGCCGAAGCGTTCGAGATGGACAGTGCGCTGATCCGGGATGATCTGCGGTTTGCATACGGTGAAGGGCGCATGGTCGCTACCGGCCTGATCGGCAACCGTGTGTTTGTGATGGTCTACACCATGCGAGGCGAAACGATGCGCGTCATCAGCCTGCGCAAAGCCAACCGCCGCGAGGTATTGAAGTATGTCGACGAAACGCAGGATCCATATCCCGACTGATGCCGAGGACAAGGCACTGACGCGTGCCGCGCAGGCAGACCCCGACAACCCGCCGCTGACCGATGCCGAGCTGGCGCGCCTGCGGCCCGCGCGGGAAGCGCTGCCCAGGCTGGTCGGCGAGAAGGCGGCACAGGCATTGCTGCGGCCCCGCGGCCGGCCGGCGCTGCCGCCAGAGCAGCGCAAGGTCACGCTGAACATGCGTGCCGACCGTGATGTTGTCGAGGCGTTCAAGGCCACCGGTGAGGGATGGCAGACCCGCATCAACGATGTGCTGCGTGCCTACGCCAAATCGCACCGCATGCTGCCCCGTAGCTGACCGCCCTGGACCGGTGGTTCTCGCAACGCGCAACAGCCAACCCAGAAGTAAATATCTTCTACTTGGCAGCCGATCTATGTATCTCTACGATGCCCTGATGCGCTGCCGCCCGGCGGCGCGGACCGAGCCGGCCAAGCCGCACCCATAACGCGGACACCCGGTCCAGGGCTTACTTTCTTACCGGGGGGTCTGATGGATACGTTGATCGGGACAGACAACCGCTGGCCGCCGCAGACTGCGGGCGACGAGCGCGGGTTGTGGAAGAGCACCATGGCCGCGGCCAGCCACGCGCTGGGGGNGGGGGGGGGGGGGGGGGGGGCGGGTGCAGCAGGCGGTCTCGCAGACGCTGAAGCTGCAGAACAAGATCCGCGCGCTGCGCGACGAGCTGCACCAGATGGAGGCCGAGCGCGACGTCTACCGCGAGCTGCATGCGCGCACGGTCGAAGAGCTGCACCAGGCAATCGACCGCAGCCCGGCAGAGATCCGGCGGCTGCGTGCAGAGACCGAGGCCATGCAGGTGCGCCACCGCGCCTACAAGCTGCTGGTGCAGCACTACATGCGCCTGGGCACGCCGATCGATCCCGCGGCATTTGCCGAGCAGCGCAGCCGCGTGCAGCAGCACATCCTGTTCCAGCGCCGCAAGGGCATTCCGGTGGCACAGATCCGCGTCGAGGACATCGCGTTCCTGCTGCGCTGAGGCGCGCTGCGGCCGTGAAGCCATTCGCTTTGCCGCGATGGGCAGGCTGCACTAACATGGCGGCAGCGAAGCATCCCGCGCTCGCATCCAACACTGCCAGGCCACCATGTTCGACATCCAGAACTACACCAGCTTCGTGCTCGCCATCCTGGTGTTCCAGCTGATCCCGGGCCCGGGCACGATCGCCATTCTCAACGCCACCGCGCGCAATGGCGTGGCGGCCGGCATGGGCGCGGTCTGCGGCACGCTGCTGGGCGACCTCGTGTACATGCTCGCCGCGGTGGCGGGACTGGCGGCGGTGATGCAGGCCAATCCGCTGCTGTTCCACGGCTTGCAATGGTTCGGTGCCGCGTACCTGTGCTGGATGGGCGTGCAGCTGCTGCGTACTCGCTTTGCCGTGGACGCCGGCGTGCCCGAGCCGCGCAAGTCCGCGCGCGTATACCTGCGCCAGGGCTTCACGGTGAGCCTGACCAACCCCAAGGTGGTGCTGTTCTTTGTCGCGTTCTTCCCGCTGTTCCTGCGTCCGGATGCGTCGCCGGCCACGCTGGCGGCGATGATGGCACACGTCACGGTGCTCAGCCTTGCCTACCAGGCGGCGCTGGTGCTGGCGGGCAACGCAGTGGCCAGCCGGCTGCGGGCGCTGCCGTTCGCGCGCACGCTGGCAACGCGACTGGCCGGGATCGCGCTGGTCGGCTTCGGCCTGCGGCTGGCGGCCAGCAACCGGTAACGGCCCGCGGCCAGCGCGGCGATTCGATACCGCGCGTCTGCACACAACAAAGCGGCCACGCATTGACGCGCTCCGTGCGCGAACGGAACACTGTCGCGTCCGCGCTCACCGTGTGTGCGCGGGCTTGCTACTGAACCGCCACCGTTCGAGGCGTCGTCTCAGGCGACGTTGTCCATCTTGCCGCTGCACGTTTTCCTTACTGCCTTTGCCGCGATCTCGCGGCCGCTCTCGTATCCCGTTCGTTGCTCCGCTCCATCGCTGCTGCGCGCCGTCAACGGAGCGCAGCGATGAGTACGCTCGCACGCCGCCTGGTGGCCGAAGGCCTGGGCACGGCGCTGCTGGTGGCGATTGTGGTGGGCTCCGGCATCCGCGCCGAACGGCTCGCCGCCGGAGATACCGCGCTGGCGCTGCTGGCCAATTCGCTGGCCACCGGGGCCGGGCTGGTGGCGCTACTGGTGTCGCTGGGCCCGGTCTCGGGCGGGCATTTCAATCCGGTGGTGAGCCTGTCGGCGCTGCTGCAGGGCACGCTGCCGCCGCGCGATGCGCTGCGCTATGTGCTGGTGCAGGTGGCGGGTGGAGTCTGCGGCGTGCTGGCCGCCCATGCGATGTTCGGCGAGCCGGCGCTGGCCTGGTCGGCGCAGAGCCGCACCGGCGCGGCGATGTGGTGGAGCGAGTTCGTGGCCACCTTCGGCCTGGTCGGCGTGGGCATCGGCACGCTGCGCAGCCGGCCGCAGCTGGTGCCGTTCGTGGTGGCAGGCTATATCACCGCGGGCTACTGGTTCACGTCGTCGACCTCGTTTGCCAACCCGGCGCTGACCATCGCCTGCGCGCTGACCGATACCTTTACCGGGATCCGGCCGCAGGACGTGCCGGGCTTCGTGCTGGCCCAGATCGGCGGCGGGATGACTGCCACGCTGCTGTTCCACTGGCTGTGCCGCAAACCCGCTGCGGCCGCCGCGGCGCAGGCCGACTGGCGCGCTGCGCCCGCCAGCGCCCCTACCAGCGCCGATTGAGCTGCACGCCGAAGATCGAGCCGCTCGCCTGCGAGGCCCACGCGTCGGCCGGCGCGGTGTAGCCAATGCCGTCGACGTCGCTGGCACGGCTATAGGTGTAGAAGGCGCGCAGGTTGGCATTGCCGGCCGACTTGCCCAGTGTCAGCGTGGGCGCCACGGTCAGCGCGGTGCGCTGGCCGCCGACACCGAAGCCGGACGAGATCTGGTCATGCGAGACCTCGAAGTTCAGGCGGAACTGGTTGCTGGCAACGTAAGCAGGACGCAGGCGCGTGGTGGTCCACTGCAGCGTGCCGACCGGCGACCGGTCGAACTGCAGGCTTTGCTCCACCGCACCGCTCAGCCCTGAACGGCCCTTCCATTCCATCGATTCCGCCACGCGCGTGCGCGACAGCGCCGGTCCCATGCCGGTGTAGCCAGTCATGGCGTTGCGCGATCCCGATCCGAACTGCACCCCGAACCGGTTGGTGCCGAACAGCACGCCCTTCTGCTCGTGCAAAGCAGACGCCCACCATGCACCGCCGGGGTCTTCCACCAGCGGCTGCGCCTCCACCCGCGTGAAGCCGAGCTGGATCGAACCCTGTTCATTGGTGTTGATGGGCGCAGTGCGCAGCGAGTGATAGCTGGGCAGGTTCTGGCCGTTCTGGTCGGCGCGCGCGGTGTACTGGTAGCTCAGGCCGATATCGCCGATCACCTTGGCGTTGTCCACGCCGAAGCGCATCGCCGTGGAATTGGGCGGCAGCAGGCCGGACGACAGCAGGAACGGCGCATTGTCGCGCCGGCCGGCCCACATGGTGGCGCCGTCCAGCACCGCCAGGCCACTGACGGCGGTATAGAACTGCGGCACCAGGGCATAGGGATCGATCGCCGCGGGGCGGCCATTGACCGCGGTGGCGTCGGTGCCACGCGCCTGCGCGATCAGCATCACCCGCGCGCCGCCGTCCAGGTCCAGCACCGATTCGCGGATCTTGACCTCGCCGGCGCTGCGGCAGGCCAGGCCGTTGCCGATGCCGGTGGAGAGCGCGCCGCCGGGGCAGGCGCGCATGGTGGTCGGGCGTTCCTCGGCCGCGGCGCGGCCGCTGTAGCCGAGGCGCCACACGGAATCCCCGGCGGGGTCGTCGGCGGGCAGCTGCGAGTGCAGTACCGGCGGGGCGTCCGGCGGTGTGCCACCGGCGGCGCTCTCCGCCGGCTGGGCGGGCGCCTCGGCCTGGAACTGGCCGAGCCGGGGCGGGAACAGCACCAGTGGTGGCGGCGGCTGGGGTGGCGGTTCAGGCGGGCCGACGAAGT